>NZ_NWTA01000036.1:0-34606 GCF_002531955.1 Rhizobium sp. M10
CAGCCGTTCCAGCGCCCGCGCGCTGCCGACGCCGTCGCTGCTGGCATAGAGCCACAGCGCCAGCAAAAGCCGTGGCGAAATCGGCGGATGGCCCGGCCTGTGCTCGCGCGCCTTGATCCGATCTTCGAGCGCGCTCAGATCCAGTCCCTCGACATAGCTCCAAATGACGCGCACCGCGTGATCCTGGCCGATCAAGCTGTCGATATCCACGGCACGCAACTCGATCTGATCGCGCACCGGCTCGCGCATGCGCGCCGCACCGCGCCCCACCTGAGCACTTCGCCGCGCTCCATGTGCCGCCAATCCTTCGAACAGGTCGTCGCCCACCATCATCCCCCAAGCAAATCAACGACCCAACAGAATCACAATAAAATCGCCTCCGCCACCAAACATTCACAGGCTCTCAGGATGAGGCTGGAGAGGCGGCATGAGGCTGGAGAGAGGGCATGCCGTGCCGGGCGCGCCTCATCCGCCGCCGAATGGGACGATCTCTATCTTACGCTGTGGTGATGCGAACGCCGTGCTTGCCGCATGGGTCCTCGGGTCAAGCCCGAGGACGACGGGGGTGGGGGAACCTATGCGGCAGAAACCGTAAGCGTAGCGGTTATTGGAATTGCCCATTTGTTTACGCGCTTCCCACGCAAAACCGCCCGCGCGTTTGCTGGCATCCTCCAGACGTCTCCCCTCCTGCCACTCGCGCTCCCCCACCCTCCGTCATACTCGGGCTTGACCCGAGTATCCATGCCGCAAGCACCCGCTTGAATTTTGTTCGGCCGCCGTCTTGTCAGCTCAACAGAAACGAAGCGCCCGCCCGCATGGGTCCTCGGGTCAGGCCCGAGGACGACGGAGGGTGAGGAGTGCGGCGGCACGGCCGCCAAATGCGCCAAAGCGTCCACCGGGACGGTTTCACCCGAGTTGGCGCGTCAAAGGCATCGGCGCCCTTCGTTCCTCTTCGGCGAGCATCCTGATCCAGTCGCGCAGCGATAGCGCCGCGGCAGGAAGCTCGCGGGTGTTGTTCCAGGTGAGGTAATAGGCGCCCGGATCGGGAACGACCAAATCGGTGAAACGCACCAGATCGCCCTTTTCGACCAGCGGCCCGACCAGGCGATGCCAGCCGACGACCAGGCCCTGGTCGGCCATGGCGGCCTGGAGGGCGACGCTGAACTTGCCGAACCGTCTCCCGCTGAGGCCGCGATAGGGCACGCCGGCGCGCAGCAGCACCTCTTCCCAGCCGGTCCAGCCGGGCTCGACCCACTCGACATTCAACAGCGGCAGATCGGCAAGATCGGCGGCCGAGGCGCCCGCATGCCTTTCGGCAAAACCCGGGCTGCAGACCGGGTAGAGGCAATCGTCGAACAGGAATTCCGCCGTCTCGTCGATCCATTTGCCCGATCCGTAGCGGATGCGCAGCTCCAGCTCGGAGCGGCGGAAGACCTTGAAGTTGTCGCCGATCAGGTGATCGACCGATATATCGGTGAAGCGCCGCCAGAAATCCGGCATGCGGGGAATGAGCCACATCGAGCCGAACACCTCGCTGCAGGCAATCGTCACATTGCGGGCGCTATCTCCCTGCTTGATCGAATTGACCACCTCGGAAGCCCTGCTGAACCCGCTCGCCAGAGCCCGGTACAATTCCTCGGCGGGCGCCGTCAGCATCACGCCCTTGCCGGTGCGCACGAAGAGGGGGACGCCGAGTTCCTGCTCGATCGACTTGATCTGCCGGCTGACGGCCCCCGTGGTGACGTTGAGCTCGTCCGCCGCCAGGGTGAAATTGCCGTGCCGGGCGGAGGCCTCGAAGGTGGCAAGGGCAGTCAGCGACGGCAGGCCATAGAAACGACGGACCATTTTGATCCTCACCGATGTCTGGTGTTGATATTGCCGCCATAATAACCCGACTTTGCCGCCCTGTCTTGAGTTCAGCTCAACGCATGGCGGATTTTTATGTGTCTTGTCTTCAAGGCCTCGCTGCCGCTTTCATAAGACCCATCGACAGCGTGTCGCGAGGAGAAGGCGCCCGTCCGGTGCCTGTCGGCGCGTTGAGCGGCACTCTTTTCCAAGGTCCCGAACAGGCATGAACATCGAGACGACCAAGTCGAAACAAGCCTTGCAGGCGTTGCCCAAGCGGATGAAGGGGGTTCTCCTCACCGGCCATGGCGGTTTCGAAAAGCTGGAATATCGTGACGACATTCCGCTTCCCCGGGCCAAAGCCGGCGAGGTGCTGATCCGCGTTGCTGCGGCCGGCATCAACAACACCGATATCAACACCCGCATCGGCTGGTATTCCAAGGCGGTGACAACAGGCACGGACAGCGGCGGGGCGGCAGGTTTCCAGTCGGCCCAGGACGCCGACGCCAGCTGGTCCGGCGTGCCGCTCGCCTTTCCCCGCATCCAGGGGGCCGATTGCTGCGGGCGGATCGTCGATGTCGGGGACGGTGTCGATCCCATCAGGATCGGCGAGCGGGTGCTGGTGCGCAACATGCTGCGTTCCTATGTCGATTATCGTCCGTTCGAATGCTGGACCTTCGGCTCGGAATGCGATGGCGGCTTTGCCCAATATGCGGTGGCGCCGGCGCGCGAGACATACAGGGTCGATTGCGATTGGAGCGATGTCGAGCTGGCGTCGCTACCCTGCGCCTATTCCACCGCCGAGGGCATGCTGCACCGGGCGGCCGTCGGGGCCGGCGAGCACGTGCTGATTGCCGGCGCCTCCGGCGGCGTCGGCTCGGCGGCGATCCAGCTGGCAAAACGCCGCGGCGCGACCGTCACGGCGATCTCGAGCCCCGACAAGGCCGACCAGCTGCTGGCGATCGGCGCCGACCGCGTCCTTGCGCGCGGCGAAAGCATCGTCGCCGCGCTCGGCCAGGAAACGGTCGACGTCGCCCTCGATGTCGCCGCCGGACCCTCCTTCGGCGAGCTGCTCGGTGCCTTAAAAAAGGGCGGGCGATACGCCGTTGCCGGCGCCATCGCCGGGCCGATCGTCGAGCTCGACGTCCGAACCCTCTATCTCAAGGACCTGACCTTCTTCGGCTGCACCTTCCAGGAGGACGTCGTCTTCGAAAACCTCGTCTCCTATGTCGAGCGCGGCGAAATCAAGCCGCTCGTCGGCAAGAGCTATCCCTTAAGCGAGATCGTCGAGGCGCAGCGCGATTTCCTGTCGAAGCGCATCGCCGGCAAGCTCGTCCTCGTCATCCCTGAATAGAAGTGATCCCCGAATAGAAGAGCCAAAATGAGCGAACTCAAAATCGAAAAAATCGATGTCTTCCAGGTCGAGCTGCCCTATCGCGGCGGCGTCTACCGGCTGTCGGGCGGCCGGGAATACAGAAGCTTCGACGCGACGATCGTCAGGATCACCACGCAGAACGGGCTGGAGGGCTGGGGCGAGAGCACGCCGTTCGGATCGACCTATATCGCCTCTCACGCGCTTGGCGTGCGCGCCGGCATCGCCGAGATCGCGCCCAGCCTGATCGGGCTCGATCCCCGCCGCGTCGACCGCATCAATGACGCCATGGACCATGCGCTGGTCGGGCATCTCCACGCCAAAACGGCGCTCGACGTCGCCTGCTGGGATCTCTTCGGCAAATCGGTCGGCCTGCCGGTCTGCGACCTGCTCGGCGGGCGCACCGATGTCAAAATGCCTGTCATTTCGTCGATCTATATGGGCGATCCGGACGATATGCGCCGGCGCGTCGGCGAACATCGCCAGCTCGGTTATATCGCCCATTCGGTCAAGATCGGTGACGAGCCGGCCGTCGATGCCGCCAGAATTGCCGCCTCGCTCGCCGACAAGCGGCCGGGCGAATTCTTCATCGTCGATGCCAATGGCGGCATGACTGTTGAAACCGCGCTGCGCATGCTGCGGCTGCTGCCGGCCGGGCTCGATTTCGTGCTCGAAGCCCCCTGCGCGACCTGGCGCGAATGTTTGTCGCTGCGCCGGCGCACGGATGTGCCGATCATCTTCGACGAACTGGCGACCGACGATGCGGCGATCGCCCAGCTCCTCAGCGACGACGCCGCCGAAGGCATCGGCCTGAAGATTTCCAAGAATGGCGGGCTGACCCGCGGCCGCCGGCATCGCGATATTTCGGTCGCCGCCGGTTACACCGTCAGCGTCCAGGAAACGACCGGCTCGGACATCGCCTTCGCGGCCATCGTCCATCTCGGCCAGACGGTGCCGGAAAAGAACCTGCGCTGCGTGCTCGAATGCCGCGACATCGTCGCCATCAAGACCGCCGACGGCGATTTTACCGTGCGCAACGGCCGCGTCACCGCGCCTGCCGCCCCCGGCCTCGGGATCACGCCGCGCCTCGAAGCGCTCGGCGAGCCGGTGGCCAGCTATTTCTAAACAGGGACGCGGCGCCCTGGCTTACCGACGCCGCAGAACAGAGGGAACGACAATGAAAAAACTGCTTGCATCCACATGTCTGCTGGCCGGCCTTGCCGGCGGCGCATCGCTTTCCCACGCTGCCGAATGCGGCGACGTGGTGCTGGCCGTGCACAATGCCCAGAGCGCCGAAGTCCTGACCTTCGTCGACAAGTTCATCCTCGAGAACGGTTACGGCTGCAACGTCGAGACCGTTCCCGGCGATACGGTGCCGACGACCACATCGATGGTCGAAAAGAGCGAACCCGACGTCTCGTCGGAAACCTGGGTCGACCTCCTGCCGGAGATCGTTCCGCGCGGCATCCAGGAAGGTAAGATCGTCTTCGGCGCCCCGGCCCTTCCCGATGGCGGCATACAGGGCTGGTGGATCCCGAAATATGTCGCCGACGCCCATCCCGAGATCAAGACCGTCGAAGACGCCCTTGCCCATCCCGACCTCTTCCCCGATCAGGAAGACCCGAGCAAGGGCGTGATCTTCAACGGCGCCGAAGGCTGGGGCGCGACCGTCGTGACGACGCAGCTGTTCAAGGCCTACAAGGCGGCCGACAAGGGTTTCACGCTGATGAACCCGGGCTCGTCCGCCGGCCTCGATGGCGCGATTGGCAAGGCCTATGAACGCAAGCAAGGCTTCATCACTTACTACTGGGCGCCGACGGCGCTGCTCGGTAAATATCAGCTGGTGATGCTCAAGCAGAATGGTGCGGCCGATCCGGTCGAATGGAAGCGCTGCATCACCAACCTCGCCTGCCCTGACCCGAAGGTCGCCGACTGGCCGGTCGACAAGGTGATGACCGTACTGACCAAGAAATTCGCCGATCGTACCAGCCCCGAAGTCATGGCCTATTTCAACAAGCGCGGCTGGAGCAACGACACGGTCGGCAAGATCATGGCCTGGGAAACCGAAAACCAGGGCACCGGCGAAGACGGCGCCAAGCGCTTCCTGCAGCAGGACGAAGCCATCTGGACGCAATGGGTCCCGGCCGACGTCGCCGAGAAAATCAAGGCGGCACTTTGACACTTCAGGAGTGGGAGGCCAGCCCTGATCCGGCTGCCGCCGCCTTCTCCAGGGGAGAAGGGACATGCCGCGATCCCTCTATTCGCAAGGTGTGTTTCTTCTCCTCGTTCATCACCCTCTGTCACACTCGGGTTTGACCGCAGCGCTCGTGGAGATGGGTCCTCGGGTCAAGCCCGAGGACGACGGAAAGTGGGGGAGCCTATGCGGCAAGAACCGTAAATGCAGCGGCGATTTTGTTGGAATTGCCGTCTTTGCGCAATTCCCAGCTAAAACCACCCACGGATCTTGCTGGAATTCCTCAAGACGTCTCGCCTCTTGCCAATCCTCACCCCCACCCTCCGTCATACTCGGGCTTGACCCGAGTATCCACAACCAAGCACTCTGCCGCCATGGCGGGATATGTCTACATCGTCACCAACCAGAAAAACGGCACTCTCTATATCGGCGTGACCTCCGATCTGGAGCGCCGCATCTATGAGCATCGCGAAGGACTGACGCCCGGCTTTGCCTGGAAATACGGATGCACCCGTCTCGTCTGGTACGAGGAGCATTGGGACATCGGCAGTGCGATCCAGCGCGAGAAGTCATTGAAACGCTGGTATCGGCAATGGAAGGTCGATCTGGTCGAGGCGATGAATCCCGAGTGGGAGGATCTCTATCCGACGCTGTGGTGAAGCGAACGCAGCGCTTGCGGCCATGGGTCCTCGGGTCAAGCCCGAGGACGACGGAGGGTGGGGGAAACGGCGCGGCAAGGACCGCAGGTGGGCGTTGATTTATCGGCAATGCCGCTGTTCGTGCTACGCGATCCCCACCCAAGACTTGCTCGGGCATTTTGCTGGAATTCCTCCCGGACCTTCCGTCTCTTGCCGACGCCTCTCCACACCCCCGTCAATTCCTCAGACGTCTCGTCTCTTGCCGATCAGGTCCCCCACCCTCCGTCATACTCGGGCTTGACCCGAGTATCCATGCCGCACGCATTCCGCTTGCATGTGTCCGGTCGCGGTCGAGCTTCGCCTTGTCGTCAGCGCTCGCGGCCGTGGGTCCTCGGGTCAAGCCCGAGGACGACGGAGGTTGGTGGAACGTATGCGGCAAGGACCGTAAGTGCGTGGTGATTGTCAGAACTGCCGTCATTGTTTACGCAATTCCTAATCAAAACCGCCCGCGCATCTTGCTGGAATTCCTCCAAACGTTTCGACTCCTGCCGATCGCATCCCCCACTCTCCGTCATACTCGGGCTTGACCCGAGTATCCATGCCGCAAGCACTTTGCATGAATTTGTCCGGCGCCTGCCGGCCAAGCCACGCCTACGCCGCCTCCCCCTTCTCGGCCACGCTCTCCGCCAGCTTGCGCGCCGCGACGAAATCGACCTTGCCGGATCCGAGCACCGGCACCTTGCCGATGGTGACCTCGGCCGGGACCATCATGTCCATGGCGCCCTTGGATTTGGCGAAGGCGAGGAATTCGGTGCGGGTGGCGGTTTCGGCTTCGGTGAGCAGCACCAGGCGCTCGCCCTTCTTGGGATCGGGGAGCGACGAGACGACCGACAGCGCGCCGGGCCAGAGTTCGGCGGCGAGTGTTTCGACGGCGGCGAGTGAGATCATTTCGCCGCCGATCTTGGCGAAGCGCTTGGCGCGGCCGCGGATCTTGACGAAGCCGTCCTCGTCGATGGTGACGATGTCGCCGGTATCGTGCCAGCCATCGGCGAGCGGTTCGAGCACGCCGGGCTTTTCGGCGCGCAGATACCCGGCCATGACATTGGCGCCGCGCACATGCAGCCGGCCGCCCTCATCGATGCCGGGCACCGGTTCGAGCTTCCATTCCATGCCCGGCAGGATTTTGCCGACCGTGCCGGAGCGGTTGTACATCGGCGTGTTGATGGAGATAACAGGCGCGGTCTCGGTGACGCCGTAGCCTTCCAGGATGCGCAGGCCGAATTTTTCCATATAGGTGTGGCGGGTCGAAGCCTTCACCGGCTCGGCGCCGGAGAAGATATAGCGGATCGAGCGGAAGTCGTAAGGATGCGCCGTCCTGGCATAACCGTTGAGGAAGGTATCGGTGCCGAAGATGATCGTGGCGTTGGAGACATAGATCAGCTCCGGCACGATGCGGTAATGCAGCGGCGAGGGATAGAAATAGACCGGCACGCCTGAGATCAGCGGCAGCACGGTGCCGGCCGTCAGCCCGAAGGAATGGAAAACCGGCAGGATGTTGAACACCTTGTCGCCGCTGTGGAAATCGATGCGGGCGGCGGCCTGGGCGGCGTTCGACAGGATGTTGCGGTGGGTCAGCACCACGCCCTTCGGCGTGCCTTCCGAGCCCGAGGTGAAGAGGATGACGGCCGGATCATCCGGCCGGCGTTTCACCAGCGGCCGGCCCTTGCGCAGCAGCCCGCGGATCTTGTCGAGCGCGCCGATCTCGGCTCTGAGATCATCGAGCCAGACGATCGTCACCTGCTTTTGCAGCTCCTCGACGACGGAGCCGAGCTTGGCCTGGGCGACGAAGGCGCGCGAGGTCAGCACATGTTTCACCTCGGCAGCCTTGCAGGCAGAGAGGATATTGGCGGCACCTGCGGTAAAGTTCAGCATGGCCGGCACCTTGCCGGCGCTCATGACGCCGAGAATGGTGGCGGCGGCGCCATTGGCATTCGGCAGCATGACGCCGATGTTTGCCTCCGGAAAGCGGGCGCGGAATTTTGCACCGAGCACGGCGGCACCCGTCAACAGCTTGCCATAGGTGAGGCTGCCGGTGACCGGATCCTCGACGGCTGGCTTTTTCATGCCGAATTCCTGGGCCGCCTGAATGACGCGGCCGAGCACGGTCGACGAGGTATCGGCGGTCTCGAACAACAGGTTCGACATCACCTGATAGAGGGCAGCCCCCGCCGCCGTGCGGCGCTTGCGGCCTTTCAGATCGGCCGGCATTTCGAGCTTCACCGGCTCGAGAATGGTGACCTTGACCTTGGGAAACAGCCGGCGGCGGATCTTGCCGTCGCCGAGATAGGAGAGATAGCTCTTCTCCAGCCCGTCGATCTTGACCGGCACGACCATCGAGCCGGTCTTGTCGGCGACCATGGCGGCGCCGTCATAGACCTTCATCAGCGTTCCCGTCACCGTCAGGCGGCCCTCGGGGAAGATGCCGATCGGGCTGCCGTCCTGCACCACCTTGATCAGCGAGCGCGTCGCCATCGGCTTGGTCGGGTCGAGCGGAAGGAACTTGCACATTTTCAGGAAGGGCCGCACCCACCAGGCCTGGGCGATCTTGTAATCGACGGCGAAGGTCGGCTCCTCCTCGGTGATGGCAAGCGCAAGCGCGCCATCGAGCAGGCTGACGTGGTTCAGCGCAATGATCGGCGCGCGGCCGGCCTTCTTGATATTCTCCAGCCCCTCGACCTCGAGGCGCATGAAGGCGCGGAACAGGATCGAGATGAAATCGCGGAAGGGATTGGTCGGCAGCGTCTTCAACATCAGCCAGGCGACAGCGAAGTTGAGGATGCCGAGGCCGATCAGAATCTGCGGGATGGAAGCGCCGAGCGCCTGGATGACGGCGACGAGGCCGAGGCCGACGGTGATGAACAGCGCCGACAGCACGTTGGCCGCACCGATGACGCGGGCGCGGCGGTCCTCATGCGCCCAGGTCTGCAGCGCGGCGAAGGTGGGCACGGCGATGAAGGCGCCGGAGATCGCCATGCCGGCGAGATCGATGGCGACGCGGATGGTGTTTTGACCGGCGAAGAAATCGAGGATCGTCGTCGCATGCGCGGTCGAGGCCAGGCCCCAGAGGTTCCAGGCGAGATCGAGGCTGAAGAGGCCGAGCAGCGCCGTGCCGACCGGGGCCGGCAAGAGCACGATGCGGCCCGACGACATCCAGGCGGCGATGGCCGAGCCGACGGCGACGGCGATGGCGAAGACGGTGAGATAGGCCGGCACGACGAGCTCGGAGCCGCCGAGCAGCTCGGTCACCATGGTCGGCAGGATCGAGAGCACGAAGGCGCCGACCAGCCAGAACCAGCAGTTCATCAGCGCCGAGCGCCACAGCCGCTTGTCCTCGCGGATTTCCCGGACGAGGGTGTAGCTGGAGCGGATGACGTTGCGGTCGATCTCAAGATCCGGCGCCTTGGAGCCGGTCGGCGGGATCATCCGGCTGGCGAGCCAGCAGAGCAGCGACAGCCCCATCATCATCGAGCCGAAGAGCAGCACATTGTCGCCGCTGGAAAACGCAAGTGCCGCGATGATCGTGCCGGCGAGGATGGCGATGAAGGTGCCGCCCTCGATCCAGGCATTGGCCTTCGGCAGGTCGCGGCGATCGAGATGATCGGGCAGGATGCCGTATTTGATCGGCCCGAACAGCGCCGAGACGGTGCCGAAGCCGAAGAGGGCTGCCATCAGCACTGAGATGGAGGAAAAGCCGAGGCCGACGACGGCGAGCGCGGCAATGGCGATCTCGCAGCGTTTCAAGAGTTCGGCGATCTTCGCCTTGTCATGCTTGTCGGCAAGCTCGCCGCCGAGCGCCGAAAGCAGCAGGAAGGGCACGATGAGGATGACGCCGGCGAGCGTCACCAGGGCAGCCCCTTCGCTCGCCGACATCTTGAAGAGAATGAGGAACACCAGCGTGTTCTTCAGAAAATTATCGTTGAAGGCCGTGAGGAACTGGGTCCAGAACAGCGGCGCGAATTTCCTAGACGTCATCAGATTGTGTTGCACGGGCGTGGTCCCTCTTTCGGCACGTCGAGAAGGCCACAGAGTTGTTACCCATTGGTTGAATGCGGCAACAACTCTGCGCTGTGGTTAAGGAAGATCAATCTTCATCGCTACGATTGAATTTGACGAGCAGTTTTTCCGTGCGGGCATCCTCGACCTTGCGGATCAGCTTCTCGGATTCGGCATTGTCGCGCAGCGTCTTGGTGATGTTCACCGTGGTCTGCACCAGCATCAATATGCCCATGGCGAGATAGCCTTTGCCCCAGAGATCGAGCGGCATCATATAGAGGCCGAGCGCCAGCATGAAGGCGGCCGAGCCGAAGGAGATGTAGGAGAAGCTGACCCAGCTGGCGGAATGTTTCTGGAAACTGTCGTTCATGGTAGTGACCCTTCAATTTTTAGGGGTGAATGGTTGAATGGATGAATTCAGGCGGCCGGGGTGATGCGGCTCTTCAGCCGGGCGAGCACGTCATCGGCAGACGAAGTGAGCGGCGTGCCGCAGCCGGCATTGGCAAGCTTTTCGATGATGCCGGCCGGCCGGGTGATGCTTTCCATGTCCTTCAGCGCGGCCGCCGTCAGCTCGTTCTGGCTCTGGCGCAGGCGCAGCCGCGCCAGGGTCTCCTCGGCCTCGTCGAGGGTGGCAAGGCCAGGGCCGGCGACGACGACATCGAGCTTCTGCGCCTCTTCGGTCGCCCGGGCCAGCCGCTCGCCGCGCTGCAGCTCCTGCAGCCGCGCCTCGGCCGAACGGACGATTGATTTCAGCTTGCCGATCGAGGTGGTGAACTGGGCCTGCGCCGCCACCGAAGCATCGCGCTCGGCTTCGAGAAAGGCGATCGCCTCGGCCGCCTCGCGGGCCAGGCCCTCATTGCCCTTATCCAGCGCCGCGCAGGCGCGGGTCTCGAGATCGGCGATGCGGCTGAGGATCGTCTGATGCTGCGCCTTTTCCTGCTCGTTCTGGGCGATGGCGACGGCGACGCTGCGGCGGGCAGACTGGATCGCCTGGGCGGCATCGCGGATCTGCTGGGAAAGCAGCGGCACGGCGTGGCGATCGGCAAAGGCCTGCTCGGCATCATGTGCCCTGCCCCGCAAGAGAATAGAAATCAGTTTGAACATTTCTTGCCTCCGGTTTATGAACGTTGTTCACGAGTGCTGTTATGGCAGAATCATGAACGACGTTCAAGATAATTTTTGAACGTCGTTCAAAAAATCGAAGGGAAATGGTTAATGGCCGGCAGGCGAGAAGAAAAACGCGAGGATTTGAAGGCGCGGCTGATCGAGGCGGCGCGCGAGCGCATCGCCCGCGACGGGCTGACCAATCTGCGCGCCCGCGACATCACCCAGGACGCCGGCTGCGCGCTCGGCGGCCTCTACACCGTCTTCTCCGACCTCGCCGAGCTCGTCATCCACGTCAACTCCTCGACGTTGAAGGCCTTGGAGGCGAAGCTGACGCTTCCCGAAGCCCGGGACAAAAGCCCGACCGATCGGCTGCGCAACCTCGCCCAGGGCTACCTCGCCTTCGCCGTCGAGCACCGCAACCTCTGGAAGGCGCTGTTCGACCACTTCCCCCCCGACACCAGCCCGACGCCGCAATGGCACCTCGACGAACACCTCTTCCTGATGGACGTGATCGCCGAACCGCTCGCCGAACTGCAGCCCGACATGCCACCCGAAGACCGCGCCATCCGCGCCCGCACCCTCTTCAGCGCCGTCCATGGGGTGGTCAGCATCAGCCTGGAGGGTCGGTTCGTGGGATTGCCGCTAGAGCGGCTGGCGCGCGAGGTGGATGAGCTGGTGCAGACGATCGCTGCCGGGGCGGAGCGGCGGCGGGAAGCGGGCGCGTGAGTGCGGCCGGCGGGCTGACGGCCGGAAGTAGGCGCGTGAGCGGGTGGGTTTGGCAGCAACGCTCCCCCACCCTCCGTCGTCCTCGGGCTTGACCCGAGGACCCATGCCCGCCGCTGATGGAGCTCCGCCAAAAAAACTGCCCCTCACCCTAACCCTCTCCCCGTAAACGGGGCGAGGGGACGTGCCCTGTGAGACGTCGGCGAGGGACGGAGAGGCCGCGGCTTGTTCCCTTCGCCCTGCAAGCGGGGAGAAGGTGGCGGCAGCCGGATGAGGGGCTGCCCCCTCCCCGATCGTCTGCGTCGAATGTCGCACTCAAGACCCTCCCCACCCTCCCTCATCCCAAGGCTTGACCCAAGCACCCCCACCCAAGCACTCTGCCCCCCACCACGCCACCGCGAAAGGAAACCCCATGAGCCGCATCTTCATCACCGGTTCCACCGATGGCCTCGGCCTTGCCGCCGCCCGCACCCTCATCAGCCAAGGCCATGACGTCGTCCTCCACGCCCGCTCCCGCGAGCGCGCCGCCGCCATCGCAGAGACATCAGCCGCCTCCCTCGGCCTCGTCATCGGCGATCTCGCCAGCGCCGCCGAGACGCGCTCCATAGCCGAACAGGTCAACGCCATCGGCCGCATGGACGCCGTCATCCACAATGCCGGCATCTACCTCGAACGCAGCCGCGGCGAAACGCCTGATGGTCACGCCAAGACGCTGGCGGTCAACGTGCTCGCCCCCTATCTTCTCACCGCCTGGATCACCCGCCCCGACCGCCTGATCTATCTCTCGAGCGGCATGCACCGCAGCGGCGCCAGCAGCCTCGACGATATCGACTGGAAGCGGCGGCCATGGAACGCCAGCCAGGCCTATTCGGAAAGCAAGCTCTACATCGCCACCCTCGCCGCCGCCCTCGCCCGCCATTGGCCGGATGTCTTCAGCAACGCCGTCGACCCCGGCTGGGTGCCGACCAAAATGGGCGGCGCCGGCGCGCCGGATGATCTGGAGATGGGGCATCTGACGCAGACGTGGCTTGCGACGAGCGATGATGGTGCGGCCAGGGTCAGCGGCGGCTATTGGTATCATCGGCAGCGGCGCGAGGCGGCTGCGGAGGTTGGTGATATGGGGTTTCAGGATGCGTTGGTGGGGAGGCTGGCGGAGCTAACGGGTGTCCATTTATTCGAACAGCAGCAGTAGCAAACGAAACCGATAGTTTATTGGGCGTTGGGCGCTGAGCGTTATTTGACAACGCGTATTCGACTTGTCGCTTCGACGCAGCTGGGGCGGCGCCAACACGCAGAAAAATCGAATACGGAGGCACTCATTGAGGAATTAATCAGGTTCGCCCAATCGCTCCTCAAGCTTCTCTAATCTTTTTTTCAGATCGCCGGTTTTAAGTTCCGAGTGGATCATCTCGATTTCGCCAGGGGTAAGTCGGACGCTCAACACGTATTGGCCGGTAAGCGAAATTTCTTTGGTTATTACCTTCACGCGTACGTTCCCGTCAGAGTCGATCTCGATGTCAGTCTCACCGATTGGATAATTCGCAACTTCGTGAGTGTGTCCCGTATTCCTCGAATACGCCCATCCTAAAATCTTCATTTTGCCCTCCAATTGAAGGCAAGATGTCCTACCGCAGATTTGCACGCAAGATTAAGTTGTGAGACACCGCATCATTTTTTGGGAGTTGAGCGATTAAAATAGCAGTGGTTGGAGCCATCGCCCGCCGCTGGTCGGATGTCCTGAGCAATACCGTCGCCCGGCGGGGTACCGACCAAGATGGGCGGCACCGGCGCGCTGGATGACCTTGAGATAGGACACCTCACGCAGACATGGCTGGCGACGAGCGATGATGGCGCCGCCAGGGTGAGCGGCGGTTATTGGTATCACCAGCAGCGGCGGGAGGCGGCGGCCGAGGTGACCGATGTTGAGTTTCAGACTGCGTTGGTGGGGAGGTTGGCGGAGTTGACTGGGATTCGGCTGTTTGCGGGGCGCGGGTAAGGGGCAAGAGCGGCCGGTTATCGAAGTTGCCGCAAGCTCGCTCGATGTTTGCCAGCATGCTTTTCTTGAGCAATCGCACAGCAAGAGTCGAACGTCGATTTAGTGCACGCAATGAACCTACTACAACAACGAACGAAAATGTGGATGGATATTTAAACCAATTGCAATTCAATGCGCCATCTCAACCGAAGCAATGCATGGGAGGGCGTATGGTCGATCACGATATTTCAAAGGCCGAAGCCGAAGCTCTGCTAATAATGGAAAAAGTAACCGCGTCGTCAGAACCCGTTAATTTACCCGATCTAGGAAGCAAGACCATCACATCAAGCTCCCTCGACTATAGAAATTTCCGCGGCATTCAAGCCGTATAGAGCATAGACAAGGGCATTCACCGCGGCCTCGGCCTTTGCGATCTCCGCTTCGATCTCGGCAAGTTTTTGTTGCCGCTCGATGATCTGGGTGACCAATGCGGCGTTGCCGCTTTCTCCTATTTTTCTCAGCACGTTGGCAAACTTCTTGCCATCGGTCTTTTCGGTGACGGAATATGTCGAGGCCAAGACTTTCCACTGGGCGGCGATGAACTCTCCCTCAGCCTCGGGCAAGAATATCTTGTCGATCGCGACGTGGCCGCCGATGAAGAACTTCAACTCGCCATCTGTGAACTCGGCGTCTAAGCTGGCTCCGGGCGCAAGGTTAGCTCCTAGATCGGACAGACGAGCATCCAAAGCAAGCTGATAACGTTGACTCGCCCAAGCTTTCCTCGCGTCGAGCCCAAGCTTTCCAGGTGCCTCGCCTTCCAAGTCCTTCTTGCTTTTCAAGGTGGGAAACAGCCACATTTCTGGCCTGTTACGATATTTCAGGACCCCACTTCTTCGAGAGATTTCCGTCAACGCATCACGGCGCTGCGTGTGAAGGTTCTGAAGCCGCAAAGCAAGTTCTGCGACTCTGGTTTGCTTGTCTGCCGCAGCATTCGCAATGGGCAAAGGCCCGATGAACTGCTTGTTCGCCTCGAAATAACCGCCGTCTTTCGGTTTCGCGATGCGACGAAAAACGAAATTGCAGACGGGAGAGTTCAGAACGCCCAATAGATACCAAATGTTAGACGTCTTGGCTGGCAGAATACCATTCACGCGAACGTTGTTTAGATAGTTTGATTTGGACCTGTCGGCACAAACGCGCATGCTAGGAACGGTCTGAGCTACTATCAGCTTCTCAGTTTCCTGCTTGTCGAGATTTTGTGGGCGCCCGAATTGATACCATTCGTTGCAATCGAACGCACCGTCCTCGCGCGCTCTGAGCACTTTTTCCCACGAACGAAGATATTTCCAAGCCGAGGGATAAGTACGCTTCAATTCCTTCTCGCTTAAAAGAGTTACCTTGCCACCTGCTACAATTTGATAGGGGAACAATAAGTAGGTGTCAGTTTCTGGATCAATATAACGCTTCGCCTCGGGTCCGGAGACCAAAGGTCTCATTATGGAATCTTCAATCTCGACCTCGTATGGGGGCGCTGCGTCGTCGCCCGTTGGTGCGCATATATAATGGCCAGGTGACTTCTTTTTTAGGTGATATACGAAGTCCTTGCTCGTGATCAGGCCTTGGAAGATATGTGTGGTTACTTCTGATGCGTCCAAGCGGCGGCTTTTGTTGTAAAGCTTGCTGATGAGCTTGCGCTCCTGCCCCGTCGCCAAGAGCCAACGATCCCCGAACTTTATCTCCTGATAGGAAAGAAGCGATTTATCATTTGACCAGAAGCCGTCCGAAATAACACCCTTTGGCGCATATGCGACTTTGACCCCATCATTGGCAGACTTTGAGAAAAACTGGAGCGCCGTGTAGGTGGTTGCTTCATCGAAAACCTGGAAGGACTGGAAGTCGATCCAGCCATACAGGTGCCGACCTGCGGCGACCCATTTTCGAAGACCGTCACCATATTCATTCATGATCCATAGGCTCGGAGCAATATAACCGAGACGACCGTTGTCGTTCAGTAGCTGAATGCCTTTTTCGATAAATGGAAGATAGAGGTCGAAATTGCCCGACTGCGTGCTGGCATAGGTTTCGTTCCCGGCACGGTCAGTCTTCAAAAAGCCAGCCACGTCGGCATGGACCTTCCGAAAATTCTGAAGTTTGACGTAGGGCGGGTTGCCGACGACGGCATCGAAGCCCCCGCGCTCTTCAACCTCCGGAAAGGCGTCCTTCCAATCGAACGCATTGATGCGCTCTTGCTCTTCGGCATCATATGGCAGGAGGCCTACATAAAATGATTTATCGATAAGGCTATTGCCTTCACGGATATGCGCATCAAGCGATGATAGGGGTTTGTCACCCCTCGCTGTGTGAAGCCATAGCGCAAGTTTCGTCAGTTCCACAGATGCAGGGTTGATATCAACGCCATAGATGTTCTCGCGCAAAATGTCGCGTATTACCGCGTCCATTTCGCCTTCGCGGGTTTTGAAGTCCTTGCTGACCTGCTTGCGAACCTCCTGCGTCGCGCGCCATTCATCGACCAGGAAGCGCAAAACTGTGATCAGGAACGCGCCAGAACCGCAAGCGGGGTCAACGATTTTGAGGTTCTTGAATTCTTCTTCGAAGGCCTTAATCTCGTCCTCGGTTGGGAGCTTGTTCGTGCTCGGAGCCGGCCAGCCGCACTTTATCTTGAGGTCATGGATTCTGGACCCGACAGTCTCCGACACGATGTGCTCGACCACCCATTCCGGCGTATAATAGACGCCGTCTCTCTTGCGTTTGCCCTCCTGGTTTAAAGATGGCCGACCGTCGGCCTCCGCTTCAAGGATTTCCAGTTCGGTTATGGACTGTTCGAAGATACGGCCCAAAGTGTACAAGCCAAGGCTTTTCGAAGGGTCCTGCTTCGCAGGATCGCCAAACCTGATTTCTTGGTCGACTGGAGGATTCGTAAGGCCCTCGGCCCAGCCAGAGGCATAGTTATAGGACGCAGATAGATACAAAAGGGTCAGCTTAAAGGCATAAAGGCTGGCCTCGTTCTGTCCCTGGCCTTGCTGGCAGAAGACTTTGTTGGGCACTCTCAGCCGCTCGAGCTCAGGGTCCGCGGCGAAAAGACCACCATTAAACTTGTTGAGCTTCTTTTCTCCAAAAGCGGAGCCGTCGTTCATAGCGCGGAACAGGGATAGGAGTTTTTCCCAAACCGTGCCGCCGTTTGGGTCAAAATACGGGTCCCTGCTTTGGTAGATCAGGAAATCCCTTAGCAGTTGGGGCGGGAAGCCAAGCGCTCCACCCATGTCTTCGCAAAAGAACACGAACAAGCATCTGTCAAGAATCTTCTGCGCCAGACGTACCAGTCGGCCTTTGGTGCCGGGAAAACGGTCCGTACCCTCTGGGTTGCTTTCAAGGAGTGCCTGGTAGAGGTTGTCTCTGAAGGCGCGGTACTCAGCATAGAACTCCGACTCTAGCTTCCGCTCTCTGACCCATTGCTGTGAGATGATCTGCGCGAGTGGAGATTTCCCAGCCAATCCTTGGACGAGCAGCGTGTCCCTATGGAATAAGCGCGCGAACAAGAAACGGTCGAAGCGAGCATCTTCGCCATCACCCAACAATCCTTGACCTTGAAAAAGATCTTTGGGTTGGATGGTAAATCGCATGAACTGTTGATGACCGCGATCAGCCCAATAAAGGCGGAACTCGTTCATATCTGTTATAATCGCCCATGTCGGCAAAACAGGATCGTCGGCCATATAATCGCGGCGGGCCGCTGCCAGATAATCTAGACCCTGCTTAACAGGCGACCTCGTATTCCCCTTTCGTTTTTGGGGCGCGTCCAGCGAACTCTTGATGTCCTTGAACTCACACAAGACCTGCGGGACGAGTGTGGCATGGTCCTTCTTGAAATGACCAAGAGCTGCATCTGCTTCGCCCTTGCCGCCACCAGCGCCAGCTCCCTTCACTTGAAATTTCGGGTAGAGTGAAAAAGCTTCGCCTTCGTCTTTTTGCCCAGACTCGGAGTAACCCCAGGTTTTTTTGAAGAACTCATCGAGCAGAGCTGACTCGGCTGATGTCTCTTTCAGATCTGCGCGTTTAGACCAATTTCTCAGGCGTAGAAGCAATGCTTTTTCGTCTTCACTATCTTTGTATGCCTCATAATCGAGTGCCCAAACCGAGCGGAGAAATGACTTAGTAACAAAAGGATTGTGAAGATCGCGCATTATGGACCTGAGGTGAACAACTGATTCTATCGAGTCTCACATTCCTCAATCGCGGGCTGTGTGGCAAGGCGTCCTTCAGTTCGTCTGAACGCGTTTCCGCGAGCGGCCTTGACCGTTTCCCGACAACTGCCTTCGCAGTCCTAATTGGGAGCGGCTTCTGGTGGCACAATCTCAATGAAGATGGCGACGTGGATGGATGTGCATAGAACAACCGGTTTAGCAGCCGGTGCCTCCGCAGCTCCAGTCCAGTCGTGCCCGCCGCGCATCAGAATGCCCACGCCCGATGGTTCGATATGGACGGCAAGGCGATAGCCGTCCCATTTCACCTCGAAAGCCCATTGCCGACCTTTGGGCGGGCGAGGCTTCAAAAGCGCCAGGCACGGGTCGATGCGGGCCGGCATAGGATCAAGGGGGAGTTGCGGCTGTGCGGGATCGCGCCGGCGGCGCGCCGGCTGCGGAGCGGCGCTTCCGCATCGCCGAGCAGCGGCTGGGAAGGCTTGCGAGGCGGCTTTGTCATGCCGACATAACATCAGCAACGGCTTAAAAGGCAATTGACCCATATTCATTATTGACTCGTTTCACGGCCCACTTGCCCCTAGCAGGTGCGGATAAGCCTTTTGGATAGATATTCGTCGTGCTCTAACGCAGTTACAATCTCCGCGCGAAATGACGGAGATGGGCATGCGTCACAGTTATCGCAATCCGCAGAAGAGATTGGTGCTCCTCAAGTTTCCGGGCTTGGTGATCGGCGCGCTCACGTTTGGTGCAGCCGGCGGCATGACCATCGGCGACTTGCTAGCGTCATGGAACGCTTCTGGCGGCTCCGGACAATCGTGCAAGATCAAGGGCAATATCAGCATCGAGACCGGCGAGCGCATCTTCCACGTGCCAGGGCAGCGATACTACGCACAGACCAAGATCAGTCCACGGTATGGAGAACGTTGGTTCTGCTCGGAATTTGATGCTTGGGCGGCCGGCTGGCGCAAATCGAAAGCGTAATGCAGTAGGAATTCATAGCGTATTTCGTAAATTGCATACGTAAGCATTCTTGCAAGGCCCGGCGGAAGGCCAGCGGAAGATGCTCAGCCGCTCGCAGGCGGGAGCTGAATTCTCTGTCTCACCCGCCACTGAGAAATCCTAAGAGACACACCAATGTGGCTATGCGTCATCGCTCGCCTGAGCGTTTTCCGCTGCGACTTTGCCGGCGATCCAGGTGTTGTAAATTAGCCAATCCTCGGCCAGGAAGAATTCTCCTCCGAGCACTTCGGCTCCTTGGTCCACAAGCCGTCTTTTCATCGCGTCCTCGCCAGCGATAGCAACCTCGGCATTGGCGTAGGGAGCGTTTTCAGGCTGAGGATCCGGCTTGAATACCTCCCACTCGAACGCCCCCTTCGGATATGCGCTCTGGATTTGATCGCGTCGAGCAAGTGGGCTCTTTGAGAAACCAACCTTGATGATGTGCTTGTCTTCCATGTCCTCCGCGGTCCGACCAAGATAGGCTGCGATGTCGCCTTTCAGTCGCAGCATGTAGAGGTGCTTTGGTCCGTCGGTTTCACCGACCCAGTAAGGCCGGGATGCCGGCCTCACGGCTCGACTGGGAGCCAATGCCGACTCTAGAGTCTGGATTGTTGAGTCAACGGCATTGGCGCTGCCGTAGACGGGAACCTCGTACACGTCGAGTTCGAAAAGATTCTCCGCCTCGTCAGGGGATACGGGAACACCGTTAGCCCCGATGAGTTCGGGGTTCGAGCCATCGTAGGCCAAGGGAAAAAGCTCTTCGACAGGCCTCCAATCCTCGGGCACAATTCGCCAGGCCCGCGTCGCCTTTACTGCATAAGGCCATTTGCCCTTCCTCGCAGGGTCCAGCTCCTTTTCGCGCCATCTGTCCCCGGCGATGAACTCTTTCGCATGGCCCAGTTCATGCGACACCTCGAGCACGCCAACCACTTTGCCACGCATATTCTCTGGGCCCTTGTTTTTTGTGACATAAATGGCGACCAGCCCGCCGGGCTGGGACTTAGACACATATGCCTTTCGTCGCCATTCATCGGCAAAACCGATGCACCCCCAGCTCGCAGGGTCGAAGCCCCAGAAGGATGTCAGCCAGACGCTACGGCCTCCTGGGAGAGCGTCCCTTATCGGAGCAAGCTCATGAATTGTACTCCAATCGAACGAGAACACTTCTTGTTGTGCTGCTTCGATATCGATATTGCCCAGCGCTCCTCGTATATAAGCCATGGCATCTTCGGCAGGATGGCGACGCATTTTCTTGACGAGAATAGTAGTTAACGGCGGCAGGCCTCGATCCGATAAATAATGCAAAATCACTTCAAGATGCGGCCCGAGACCGCGACCGGTGGGATGGTTCCAGCCAACGGCCTCTCCTACCTGTTGGTAGGTTGTGCGCCTTTTCTGCATAGCCTTTCCGGCGAGGAAACGAGCTATTTCGAACTGCAACGCGTCCATCGTCAATGGCTCCCCAAGTCAGTTATGGCCATGTTTCCGTAGTTTTAACAAAGCTCGAAGGGTTGTATTTGCGCGGATTTGTATTGGCAATCCGCTATTCACGAGAATCAAGTCGCCAATTCTGTTAGCCTCGAAGTTACTGGTGGGCCAATCCGAGAGAAAGGCAGGCTTGTGGCTGGGTTATTGAACAGACATAAAGCGGCCTTCTTAAGCTAAATGCCCATCTAGCCTTTGTTTCATTACGGAAACAAGTGTGGCTGGGGCGCCTGGATTCGAACCAGGGGATGGCGGTACCAAAAACCGCTGCCTTACCGCTTGGCTACGCCCCACCAGAGCTTTCGGCGCTAAGCGCCGGCTCAAATCGACGCCTGATTAGCAAAGCTCTCCGTCTGTCACAATGACTAAGTTGCGCCTCGCGCAGATTTATGCGCTGCAGAGTGCCAAGGCCCATGCTAGGAATGGGCGACGTCATCGGCCGCGAGATCATCGCCTTCATGGAAAGCCCCGCATTCGACCTTGCTTTCGAGCCGGCCTATGGGCGCGCCGTGCCGGTGGTTTCAGGGGTCGAGCGGATCACGGCGGAAAATCCCGGGCCTTTCACCTTTTACGGCACCAACAGCTATATCGTCGGCGGCGCCTCGGTCGCTGTCATCGATCCCGGGCCGGAGGATGAGGCGCATTATCAGGCGCTGATGGCAGCGCTTGCCGGCCGCGAGGTGACGCATATCTTCGTCAGCCACACGCATCGCGACCACTCGCCGCTGGCCAGGCGGCTGCAGGCGGCAACGGGGGCGGTGACGGTGGGCCAGGGGCCGCATCGGCCGGCACGGCCGCTCAGGGATGGCGAGATCAATCCCTTTTCCGAAAGCTCGGATCTCGCCTTCGTGCCCGATATCGCGCTCAGTGACGGTCAGACCCTATCCGGCGATGGCTGGTCGCTGACATCGGTGCCGACACCGGGGCACACGGCCAATCATGCCGCCTTCGCGCTCGAGGGCCGCGATATCCTGTTCTCCGGCGATCATGTCATGGCCTGGTCGACCTCGATCGTCGCGCCGCCGGATGGGGCGATGGCCGATTACATGGCCTCGCTCGAGCGGCTAATCGCGCGCCAGGACCGCCTGCTGCTGCCCGGCCATGGCGGGGCGGTGACGGCGCCGGCGAGTTTTCTCCCGGCGCTGAAGGCGCATCGGCTGAAGCGCGAGCGGGCGGTGCTGGCCCGCATCCGGGCGGGCGACAGCACGATTGCCGAGATGGTGAAGGCGATCTACAGCGATACCGATCCGAAGCTGCATGGCGCGGCGGCCCTTTCCGTGCTCGCCCATATCGAGGATCTCCTGGAGCGCGGCGAGATCGCGGCGGATGGGCCGCCTTCGCTTGCCGCCGCCTACCGGCTGTTGTAAGCGGGAGTGGGGAGATTACCATGACGCGCACCGCTTACAGCTATCGCAACGATCCCGATGTGCCCGACTTTGCCGATGACCAGCCGCTGATCGTCTTCGATGGCGAATGCGTCTTCTGCTCCGGCTGGGTGAAATTCGCGCTGAAGCACGACAGGCAGCGGCGCTACCGCTTCCTCGCCGCCCAGACGCCGCTCGGTGAAGCACTCTACCGGCATTATGGGCTGAATGAGCGCGACTATGAAACCAATATCCTCATCGAGAATGGCCGCGCCTTCTTCAAGTCGGACGGCACTATCCGCATGGTGGCCGGCCTCGGCTTTCCCTGGTCGCTGGTCAAGGTCTTCCGGCTGCTGCCGCGCCGCCTTGCCGATGTGCTTTATGAATTCATCGCCCGCAACCGGCTGAAGATTGCCGGGCGGCAGAGCTGCATGGTGCCGACAGCGGAGCAGCGGAGCCGCTTCATCACATGAGCGGCGAGAGGCTCTCGCTGCTGATCATCGGCGGTTACGGCACTTTCGGCGGGCGGCTGGCGCGGCTGCTCGGCGATGAACCGCGGCTCAGGCTGCTGATCGCCGGGCGCTCGCTCGAAAAGGCCGATGATTTCGTGGCGGAGCTGCGCTCGCCGAGAGGTTGGGCCGGGCGCCTCGGCGGCAACGATCTCGGGGCGTGGCTGCAGGCGGTCGCCTTCGATCGTGACGGCGATCTCATCGAACAGCTGACGCGGCTGCGGCCGGATCTCGTCGTCGATGCCTCCGGGCCGTTCCAGAGTTTCGGGGAAGACCCCTATAAGGTCGTGCGCGCCTGCATCGGGCTCGACATCGATTATGCCGATCTTGCCGACAGCACCGGCTTCGTCGCCGGCATCAGCGGGCTCGATGCCGAGGCGAGGGCCAAGGGCGTTTTTGCGCTCTCCGGCCTCAGCAGCCTTCCGGCGCTCTCCTTCGCGGCGCTCGCGGCGATGGCGCCGCAGTTCTCCCGTATCGAAAGCGTGGCGGCGGGCATTGCCCCGTCGGCGCATGTGAAGATCGGCCTCAATGTCGTCAGGGCGATATCGAGCTATGCCGGCAAGCCGGTGGCGGTGCTGCGCGAGGGGCGGCCGGCCGCAGGGTCCGGGCTAATCGATGACATGCGGGTGACGATCGCGCCGCCCGGCGTGGCGCCGCTCGCCAGCCGGAAATTCCTGCTGGTCGATGCGCCCGATCTTGCGCTGCTGCCGCAGCACGTTCCCGGCCTGCAATCGACCTTCACCGGCGTCGGCACCGAGCCGCAGGCGCTGCAGCGGCTGCTTGGGCTTGCCGCCCGGCTGGTGCGCCTCCGGCTGCTGCCGTCGCTCGGGCCGTTTTCCAGGGTGCTGCAGGAAGCCAGCCACCGCTTCGCCCTCGGCGCTCATCGCGGCGGCATGTTTGTGCGCGCCGCCGGGCTCGATCGCGACGGGCGGCGGATCACATCCAGCTGGGATCTGATCGCCGAAGGCGATGACGGGCCGTTCATTCCGGTCATCGCCGTCGAGGCGCTGGTGCGCCGGCTGCTTGAAGGCATCCGGCCCCAGAGTGGCGCGCGGCCGGCGGCGGGGGAATTGTCGCTTGCGGATTTCGAAGCGGCCTTCCGGCGGTTCAAGATCACCTCGGGCATCCGGCTGGACTACGAGGAGGAGCCGCTGCCGCTCTACCGGCGCATTCTCGGCAGCGCCTGGCAGCAGCTGCCGCCCGCCCTTGCCGCGATCCATGCCGGCGGCACCCGCCTCGCCTCCGGCCGGGCACGGATCGAGCGCGGCGGCGGGCTGCTCGCCCGGCTCGTCGCCGGCGTGATCGGCTTTCCCCCGGCCGGCGAGGATGTGCCGGTCGCGGTGCGCTTTGCCGCCGATGGCGATAGTGAGATCTGGACGCGCACATTCGGGGGCAAGGCGTTCCGCAGCTGGCAGGCCGAGGGCAAGGGCAGCGACCGGCACCTGCTCGCCGAGGTCTTCGGTCCGTTCCGGGTGCTCTTGGCGCTGGTGCCGGAGGGCGACAGGCTGCGGCTTGTCGTGCGCGGCTGGCGGTTTCTCGGGGTCCCGCTGCCGCTGTTCCTGGCGCCCGGCGGCGACACTTACGAGGAGGAGCGCGATGGCCGGTTTCATTTTCACGTCGAGATCGGCGGGCGGCTGACCGGGCTGGTGGTGCGGTATTCTGGGTGGCTGGTGCTGGAGTGAGCCCTCTCCAGCCTCATCCTGAGGTGCGTAGCCCACAGGGCGAAGCCTCGAAGGACGGGGCTGGCCACTGGTGCCACCCGCCCTCGCCCTTCGAGGCCCCTGCGGGGCACCTCAGGATGAGGGCTGATCGTTGTGCGTGGCGCCTGCCAGGCTCTCTGCGGTGTGCGGCCGCCCCCCGGCGCCCGGCAGGGCAGAGGGGGCTGGCACGGCACACCCTCTCCCCAGCCTGATGGCGCGCCCTCGCTCCAGCCTCATCCTGAGGTGCGTAGCCCGCAGGGCGAAGCCTCGAAGGACGGGGCTGGCCACTGGTGCCACGCGCCCTCGTCCTTCGAGGCCCCTGCGGGGCACCTCAGGATGAGGGCTGATCGTTGTAGCGGCCCTCTCCTCCGTCATTCCTGTGACATCCCTCGGGCAAAGCCCTGAGGACACGGGAATGGAGGAGGTTAGTTGGGTGATATGCAGGAGCGTCGAAATCGAGGCACCGTTTGGGTGTCGAGCCTGCCGCACCCTATCCCGGCCCTTCGCTTGGGCTCAGGGCGTTCGCAACTGCAATCGATTCACTGGATCGATTGCTGGCGCTTTGCGCCACCGTTGCTCACCCACCCGCAAGCCCCAAGAGTTCGGCATCGAGCGCCTTCAGATAATCCCCGGCGATTGCGGCGCTGAAGCCGAGGTCGTGTTGGCCGTAGCGGGAGGCAACGCGGATGTCGACGAAGGTGGTTTCGGCCTCTTCGCGCAGGCGGATGAGGATATCGAAGCGCAGGCCGAGGATCAGCGTGCGGTTGGTCGCCTGCAGCGTCACGCCGTTGGCGCCGCGGATCAGCTTGGCGACGTCATCGTCATAGGGGCGCGGCGTCGGCACGGGAACGATGCCCGGCGCGTCGGCGACGGCCTCGTCACCGGCTGCGGGTTTTGCCGGTCTGTCCTCCGGGTCGTGATCCGGCTCTGTCGTGCCGGTGCTCCTGACGATGACAAAGCCGCTCTGCTTGGCGACCTTGCGCACCGCCTCCAGCACGCGGTCGAGCGCGCCCTCATAACGCCGGCCGGTCAGCTCGGGATAGGCGGCGATCTGCTTTTCGCGATCCTCCGGCGTCACGAGATTGCGCTTCAGCCAGATCTGATCGGCTTTCGGGGTCGAGAGCCAGTCGGGGGCTGCGACCGGATCGGTGGAGACGTCGTAGATATCGGGCAGCGTCATATACCGCTCGGCGGCAAAGGCGCCGATGCCGAGCGGAAAGGCGACGTAGATCAGCGCGGCGAGCGCGGCAAGCCCGCCTTCGGCCCCTGATACCCAGAGGCTGCGCAGGCCGATTGCGGCGAGCAGGGCGGCGAGCAGCGAAAAGCCGGCGGCGGTGATCAAGAGCAGCACGAGATAGGGGGTGGCAAGCCCGCCGAAGCGATGGGCGATCAGCACCGCCAGCGCCAGAACCAGGGAAAACGCCCCGAGCAGCCGCGAAAAGCGGGCGGCGCTGGAAACGGGACGGTCGTAACGGATGGCCATCAAACTTACCGGTTGCTCGTCAGCGCCGCGCCCTCAACCACGCAAATCGCCATATCCCTGTTTAGAGCATGATGCCGAAAAGTGTGAAGCGGTTTTCGGACGACATCATGCTCTATTTCTTTGATTTAGATCCGGATTCAGATTTTTGGCCAGCCCGGCCCAAAATCATCCGGATCTGGGCAAGATTCGGCTGAATTGAAACTGTTGTCTCGGAATACCCGATGGAATTCTCCCGACATGGCCGAGGCGATGGCCGGCCGATTCATCAGCCCTTGCTGATATGGCAAAAAAAGGTCATTCTGCCGCGGTTTCATCTCCGGTTAAAGGCAAGGAGAGGCGGGATGATTTCACCCGAGATAGCAGCAAGGCCGCAGGCGTCTGCGCTTGGCGGGATCGATCACAGCGAGCCGATGCTGCCGATGGAGCTCGTCGAGCTCGAACTTTCACTCGAAGGTTATGCCGACGGCGATGCCGGTTTCTGCGAGGCGGTGCGCCAGGCGGCGAACCGGGCGGGCGGCGAATTACTGTTCGACCTGCCGGCCGGCGGCCTGATCGCGGATTGCCGGCGCATCGCGGTGCTGCGCATTCCCGATGGCGGAAGCGAGATGCGCGTCGTGCTGGCGCTGCTCGATTATGCCGGCACCGAAATCCGCATGCAGGCGCCCGACGAGGAGACCGCCCATCTGGTGCGCTTCGCCGATGCCTTCATCGAAGTGCTGGAGCGGATCTGATCCCCTGAATCAGCGCCGCTCGGCCGCGGCCTCCGCCAGGCTGCGGAAGGGAAACTTGCGGCCGCATTCGCATTTGAGCATGAAGCTTTCCTGGTGGTTGGAAGGGCGCTGCACGCCAAAGCCGCGCGGCAGCTGATCGACCTTGAAATCCGGATGCTTGCGCTTGGGATCGTCGATCTCCGAGGCCTCGGCAAAGCCGGTGTTGCCGCATTGCGGACAGTTCAGTTTCTTCGAAAATCGATCGCGGATGGCCATGCTGGTTTCCATGCTTGAGAGGCTTCCTCATACAGAGGAATGCCGGCTGGTGAAAGTGGAACCATCTCCCGGCGGTGCCGTTCCCTTGTCGAAAAGGAGGCGATCATGCCGAACAGAGATCCGACACCCAATGCCGACCCGCCGCGCGAACCGACGCCGACACCCGGCATTCCCGACCCCACGCAGGAAAAGCCGCCGCTGACGCCGGCCGAGGATCCGGCCGATACGAAGGACCCGCCAGACCGCCCGCTCGACCCGGCCCTGCTGCCGATCGGCGATCCGGCCGGGGCGGCGTGAAGGTCTGGGGAGCGCCACCGACTCTCGCTTGTGGGGAGATGTGCGGCAGGCCTCGGCGTCGCCGACCCCCTCATCCGCCTGCCGGCACCTTCTCCCCGCTGGGGCGAAGAGATTCGCGGTGACGTCTCGATTCCCTCTTCTCCCCAGCGGGGAGAAGGTGCCCGTAGGGCGGATGAGGGGGCTGCACGGCACACCGTTCACGTCAGCAACCCTATCTCGGCGACCGCCGGATTCCGTGCCTTGACTAACCGCACCCAAATGGCATTTCCTCAGGGAAAAGCAAGGAATACCCCGATGCGCATCGCTCTCCTCATCACCATGGCCACCCTCGCCGCCGGCCTTTCCGCCTGTCAGACGATGACGCCGGAGGAGCGGCGGGCGGCGGATGAGCGGCAGTGCCTGAGCTATGGTTTTCGGCGCGGCTCCGATGGCTTTGCCACCTGCCTGCAGCGCATTGATCTCGACCGGCGGGCCGAATCGCGGGCGCAGAGTGCCGAGATGATGCAGCGCATGGCCTGGGACCTCAACGGGCCTTATATCTACCGCGATCGCTGGCGGCATCGTTATTAAACCAGGGCTGCCCGGGCGCCCGCAGGGCTGCCCCGGGCGCCCGCAGGGCTGCCAAGCGTCTCGTCTATTTCCCCCCGAGGTCTTTCAGACCTCCTGACCGGAGGTCTTTCAGACCTCCTGATATGACCGCCTGCGCCGCCGCCAATCTGGCGATCGGCACGCGGAACGGCGAGCAGGAGACATAGTCGAGGCCGATCGTCTCGCAGAAGCGGATCGAGGCGGGGTCGCCGCCATGTTCGCCGCAGATGCCGAGCTTCATGTCGTTGCGGGTGCGCCGGCCGCGTTCGGCGGCGATGCTGATCAATTCGCCGACGCCGTCGAAATCGAGCGAGATGAACGGGTCGTGCTCGATGATGCCCTTGCGCTGATAGGTGGGAATGAAGGCGGAGGCGTCATCGCGCGAGATGCCGAAGGTGGTCTGCGTCAGGTCGTTGGTGCCGAAGGAGAAGAATTCGGCGGCTTCGGCGATCACATGGGCGCGAAGGGCCGCACGCGGCAGCTCGATCATCGTGCCGACGAGATAATCGATCTTCATGCCGGCCTCGGCCATGACTTCGCCGGCGACCGCGTCGATGCGCGCCTTGACGTAATCGAGCTCGGAGCGCAGGCCGACCAGCGGCACCATGATTTCGGGCACGACGGCAGCGCCGGTCTCATGGGCTGCGGCCACCGCCGCCTCGAAGATGGCGCGCGCCTGCATTTCGGCGATCTCGGGATAGGAGATCGCCAGCCGGCAGCCGCGATGGCCGAGCATCGGGTTGAACTCGTGCAGCGCGTCGACGCGCTGGCGCAAAGCGAGTGGCTCCATACCCATGGCGAAGGCGACTTCGGCGACCTCATCATCGGTCTTCGGCAGGAATTCGTGCAGCGGCGGATCGAGCAGGCGGATCGTCACCGGCAGGCCGTGCATGACGGTGAAGAGGCCGGTGAAATCCGAGCGCTGCATCGGCAGCAGCTTGTCGAGCGCCAGCCGCCTGCCCTTCTCGTTATCGGCCAGGATCATCTCGCGCATGACATGGATGCGCTCGCCCTCGAAGAACATGTGCTCGGTGCGGCAAAGGCCGATGCCCTCGGCGCCGAAGGAGCGGGCGGCCATCGCATCGGCCGGCGTGTCGGCATTGGTGCGCACCGTCATGCGGCGGGCGCGGTCGGCCCAGCCCATGATACGGCCGAAATCGCCCGAAAGCTCCGGCTGGATCATCGGCACCTCGCCCTTCAGCACCTGGCCGGCCGAGCCGTCGATGGTGATGATATCGCCCTTCTTCAGAGTGACGCCGATGCCGAGCAGCCGCTCGTTGCGTTGATCGATGCGCATGGTGCCGGCGCCGACGACGCAAGGCGTGCCCATGCCGCGGGCGACGACCGCCGCATGGCTGGTCATGCCGCCGCGCGTGGTCAGGATGCCTTCGGCGGCATGCATGCCGTGAATATCTTCCGGGCTGGTCTCGACGCGCAGCAGGATCACCTTGCGGCCCTCGGCCTCGGCCTCGACCGCCTCTTCGGCGGTGAAGACGATGGCGCCGGTCGCCGCTCCCGGCGAGGCCGGCAGGCCGCTGCCGATCACCTGGCGGGTGACGCGCGGATCGATCGTCGGATGCAAGAGCTGGTCGAGGCTCGAGGGTTCGATGCGCAGCACCGCCTCCTCCTCGGTGATCACCCCCTCATCGACCATGTCGACCGCGATCTTCATCGCCGCCCGCGTCGAGCGCTTGCCGGCGCGGGTCTGCAGCATCCACAGCCTGCCGCGCTCGATGGTGAATTCGATGTCCTGCATGTCGCGGTAATGGACTTCGAGCTCGGAACAGATGCGGCTGAGTTCGCGGAAAGCCTCCGGCATCAGCTTTTCCATCGAGGGCTTTTCCGAGCCGGAGGAAATCCGCCCTTCCTCGGTGATGCTCTGCGGCGTGCGGATGCCGGCAACGACATCCTCGCCTTGCGCATTGACGAGGAATTCGCCGTAAAGCGCCTTTTCGCCGGTCGAAGGGTTGCGGGTGAAGGCGACGCCGGTCGCAGACGCATTGCCGAGATTGCCGAAGACCATCGCCTGGATGTTGACGGCCGTGCCCCAGCCTTCGGGAATATTGTGGAGCTGGCGGTAGGTGACGGCGCGCGCGCTCTTCCAGCTGGAAAAGACCGCGCCGACCGCGCCCCAGAGCTGGACCTCCGGATCCTGCGGGAAGTGCTGCTCCAGCTCCTCCTCGATCAGCCGCTTGTAGAGGGAGACGATGTGCTGCCATTCGGTGGCGCTGATTTCGGTATCGAATTCATGGCCGAGTCTGGCCTTCTCGTCTTCGAGGATTTCCTCGAAGGCGTCGTTGCCGAGGCCCATGACGACATCGGCATACATCTGGATGAAGCGGCGGTAGCTGTCCCAGGCAAAACGCGCGTCGCCGGCATCGTGGCCGAGCGCCTGCACCGTCTCGTCGTTGAGGCCGAGATTGAGCACGGTGTCCATCATCCCGGGCATCGAGACGCGGGCGCCGGAGCGCACCGAGAGCAGGAGCGGCTGGCTGGTGGAGCCGAAATGGCGGCCGGTGATCGCCTCGATCGCCGCTATGCCGGCGCGAATCTCGGCCTTCAGCCCGTCCTCGATATGGCCGCCATTCTTGTAATAGGTGTTGCAGGCGTGGCTGACGATCGTCAGTCCCGGCGGAACGGGAAGGCCGAGCGCGCACATTTCCGCGAGATTGGCGCCCTTGCCGCCCAGAATTTCATGGTCGCGCGCGCCGCCCTCAGCCTGTCCGTCGCCGAACCTATAGACCCACTTGGTCATCTTCCCCCCAACACCACGGAAGGATCAGCGTGATCCCTCAGCTGTCGACTGCCTCCCTCTCCTTCGTCGTCACCCAGGGCTTGTCGCTCGGATGACGAAGAGAAATTGGCCGGCATTGTCAGCAGCCTCCATGATTAGCTTAATGCCTTGGAGTTGAAATGAAAATCGACAAATGCGGCAAAAATGCTGCATCGCACAATAATTTTTGCCAGGAGCGGGCGGGCGAACCGGTGAACCGCGCCTGATGGGAACAAGGCATAAAAAAAGCTTTGCGGGACTGCAACATTGTCCCGCAAAGCCTTGTTTCCGTCCGGCCAGGAAAACCGGACGGGGGGTCCCTCAACCCGGAACGGTTCCTGGAACCGCTCCGATCCTTGTTTTCCGCAATGGCTGGAAAGCCTTTTTCACGCCCCCGTCATTGCTCAAACAGCTTCCGGGTCCTTGCCCACTACCCGGAAAGCGCATCGTAAATTCGACAATGCGCAACGTTGACCGCCTGCTTTTTTCAGCAAAGTAATCAGGTTGCGTTGAAACAACTTCTAATGCAAGTCAGCGAAAAGAGCATCACCCAAATGGGGTACGGGCCGCAAGACAGCCGACCTTTTTTGGTGTTTATCGCCGACTGCGCGAAAAATGCACGCCGATTGATCGAAGACGGGGGTTTTGGACAGGCCCGGGTTCACCGCGAGGTCGCCTTGCGGCCACGACCGCCCGGCTTGACCGGAACGCTTTTTCCATACTCGTTCCACCATGCGATGAGGGCTTCTATCGTCGGACCGAGGGCGCGCGCCTTCGGCGTGATCTCATATTCGACGCGCGGCGGCACCTCTGCAAATACGGTGCGCACGACCAGCCCATCCGCCTCCAGCTCGCGCAGTTGCGCGGTCAGCATATGTTGCGTGATACCGGGAATAGCCTTGCGCAACTCCCCGAAGCGGTAGACGCGCTCATAGAGCAGCCACATGATCTCCAGCTTCCATTTGCCCGAGAGCAGCGCGAACGCGCGGCGCAGCTCCTCGTGCATGTTGATCTCTTCCTCAGCCATAGTCAGGTTTTCCATACTAATACCAAGTAATTCATCCTACTTGCACACATCGATATAAGTCGTCATTTTCGATGCGTACAGCAGGCGCAAGATAAAAGCGTCTTGAGAAGCAACAAACATCGTCGAATGGAGAGAGGTTGCCGCGTCGCCGGCGATCACGAAAACTCATGGCCGAAATTTACATTTACTGGTTCAGCACGGCGCTTTTGAGCCTGCTGTATCTGACATCCGCCGCCATCTACATCGTCAAAAGACGTTGGGTTGAGCAGACCATCCTCGGGTTCGGATATCCCGATTACCTCGTCCCGGTCCTCATCGTCGTCAAGCTCCTCGCCGTCGCCGCTCTCCTGTCGCGCGTCAGCGTCGGGCTGAGCGACCTCGCCTATGCCGGCATGCTCTACCACCTGTTGCTGTCGGCTCTTGCCCATGTCGGCGTGCGCAAACCCGCGGCCGCCCTGCCCGCACTGGTCGGACTTACCCTGCTCGGCACTTCCTTCCTGACGCAGAACGCGGCGCGCCAAACCCTGTCGCCCTACGCCCACGCCTCGGCGGCACACCAGATAACGCTTGCTGAATGGAGATGAACATGGACCGACTTGATGGAAAAGTAGCAATCGTCGCCGGCGCCGGGCGCGGCATCGGCCGCGCCACGGCAAAGCTGCTGGCAAAGGAAGGCGCGAAAGTCGCGGTCCTGTCGCTGACGCCCGGCAACGTCAATAGCGTCGTTGCAGACATTCAGGCAGCCGGCGGCACCGCGCTCGGTGTCGTCTGCGACCTCAGCGATGCTGAGCAGATCAAGGCTGCGGTGAACAAGACCGTTTCGGCCTTTGGCGGCGTCGACATCCTTGTCAACGTCGCTTTCGATCCCGCTGCAGTGCAATCCTCCATCGTCGCTCTCTCGGTGGAGCAGTTGCAGCGCAACCTCGACATGGGACCGATCGCCTATCTCAGGATGATGCAGGCCTGCTATCCGCATCTCAAGGCCAGCGGCGCCGGCCGCGTCATCAATTTCGCCTCGCTGACGGGTGTCCTCGGAATGCCGCCCTACGGGCCCTATAATCTGGCGAAAGAGGCGGTGCGGGCTCTGACGCGATCGGCCGCGCGCGAATGGGGCGCCGACAAGATCACCGTGAACAACGTCCTGCCGGTGGCCGACACCTGGGGCGCAGGCCCGGACACCCCTCCGGCGACCAATGCGCTCGGACGGCACGGCTCCCCCGAGGAAGACGTGGCGCCGGTCGTGCTCTTCCTTGCAAGCCGGGATGGACAGTTCATCACCGGCTCAAGCCTCACACCCGACGGCGGCCTGATCATCGACAGCGCTCGATGAGGAGCCGACCCGCCGGCAGACGCTGCTCGACCATGCGCAGGACGCGCCTGCGCCCCGGTCGACACGTGACGGCCCAGAAAGCGCTCGCCTCCTGCCGATCGCTCCCTCACGCCCTCCGTCATCCCAGGCCTTCGAGCCTAGAACAGGATGATTTTAGGCCCGGTCGGCCTAAAATATGAATCCTGTTCTAAATTAAAGAGTTAGAGCATGATGTCGTCCGAAAACCGCTCACACTTTTCGGCATCATGCTCTAAGATCCACGCCACCTGACGAAGGTCTATCGGCGCTTGGCGATGCCGAGCGTTTCGCAGCGGCGGCAGCCGTGTTAGACAATCCGCGCCGATATGCTTGGAAGCGGAGCGGAAATGGGCGTCAGAAACTATCTGATCGAAGGCGTTTCCGGCGCCGGCAAGACCGCGGTGGCCGAAGAGCTGCAGCGGCGCGGTTACCATGTCGTCCACGGTGACCGGGAGCTTGCCTATCGCGGCGATCCGACGACTGGGGAAGCGGTGGACGAGCCTGCCGACGAGAGCGTGACGGACCGTAGCGCATGGGTGCACGCGCATCACCTCTGGGATGTCGGGAAGGTCAGAACCATGATCGTCGATCGGCGCAGCCTCATCTCCTTCTTCTGCGGCGGCTCACGCAATCTCCCCCGCTTCGTCGATTGGTTCGACGCGGTTTTCGAGCTCGATGTCGATCTCGACACCCTGAAGCGGCGGCTTGCCGCAAGGCCCGAAGACGAGTTCGGCGGACGACCGGCCGAACGGGCGCTGATCATGCGATTACATGCGACGAAAGAGGATGTCCCGAAGCATGCGCAGCGCATCGACGCCACGGCGCCGCTCGCCGTCGTTGTCAACGAGATCCTGTCGAAATGCGGCGAGGCGGAAGGCTGACGCGCGGCGCCGGCAGCGCGCATCGCTTGCGCCCTATGCGAAGCGGCGGCGAGGACTATCTCGAATATCGATGTCGGAATCCCGTCCGGCCGGACGTCTTCAAGACAGACAGCGATGGAGGAAGCGATGACGATTACCATTACCGCCTTCGAACGTTCGCCCGATCGCGGCCGCGGCCTGGCGCGCGACATGCGGATTCGCTGGGCGCTCGAGGAAGCGGGGCAGCCTTACGAGGTTCGCCTCGTCTCCTTCAAGGCGATGAAGGAGCCGGCGCATCTGGCGCTCCAGCCTTTCGGGCAGATCCCGACCTATGAGGAAGGCGATCTCACCCTGTTCGAGTCCGGCGCGATCGTCCTGCATATCGCCGAGCGTCACGGCGGCCTGCTGCCGGACGAAACCAATGCCCGGGCACGGGCGATTTCATGGATGTTTGCCGCGCTCAACACCGTGGAGCCGCCGGTCTTCGATCACAGCCTCGCGGGGATTCTCGAGCGTGACCAGCCCTGGTACGAGCAGCGCCTGCGCGCACTCGAGGAGAGCATCCGCAAGCGGCTGGACAGCCTTTCCGCCCGCCTCGGCGATGCCGACTGGCTCGATGGCGCCTTCAGCGCCGGCGACCTGCTGATGGTCTCGGTGCTGCTGCGGCTGAAATCATCGAACATCCTGGACGAATACCCGAACCTTACCGCCTATGTCGCCCGCGCCGAGGCACGCCCGGCCTACCAACGCGCCTTCGCCGCACAGCTGGCGGTCTTCCAGGCCGCTTCAGGTGGGTGATCAAACCCGGGCACGGTGGTTGGTCAGAGACACACCTCCGGCGACGGGCGTCAGGTGTATGCGGATAAGTGCCCCTCACCCTAACCCTCTCCCCGTTCTGACGGGGAGAGGGGACGTGCCCTACGAGACGTTGGTGAGAGACGGAGAGGTAGCGGCTTGTCTCCTTCGCCCCGTTTACGGGGAGAAGGTGGCGGCAGCCGGATGAGAATCTGTGTTGGTTGTCAAGGTGGATTTGGGGTCCAGAGTCGATCCTGAGAGAGAA
>NZ_NWTA01000037.1:0-31022 GCF_002531955.1 Rhizobium sp. M10
GGAGGAAATCTCAAAGCCGGTCAAGGATGCTTTTGACAAGGTGCTGACGGACCTCAAGGCGACGTAAAAGCGGACTCGCACTTAAATCGCCTGGACTGATCGGGGGCGGCCTACCTTATTCATGGACGGAAAAGATGGTGACGGGGACCATCAGGTCGGGAGAGAGCTGGAAAGTGTGTCCTGCGATCTCGATAGCTCCAGCTAACAAGCTCCTGAAAACGGATCGCGGGCGGCCGGCGTGACATATTGGACGGTTTGAACTGGCGAAGAACCCACCATCTTGGTATCTAACCGCGTAGGCGGCAGGGGGCAGGGGGCAGGGAAGTGGTAATGGATTCACGCAGGGACATAGCCGAGCGGGTCATCGCGCGTTGGAAGGCGCGAGGAATCCGGATCGATGAAGACCCGGGTTTCATGGAACTGGTCGCTCTTTGGACGGCAGGGTCGATTGCGTCCGGTGAAATGCGCCGCCGGTATTCGGCGCTCCAGCGCGAGCGGTCGCTGTCCAGGTCAATGCCACTTGATGTGTATCCCTGCGACGAAGGGGCGGAGGTCGATCATCGATCGATTGCGATTCCAGACGACGAACCAGATGAACGGGGAGGTCTCGGACTGCCGGCGCAAGGGTGACTCTTACAAAGGGCTCATCACGCACCATTTCCTGGCGAGCGCGAACTTCACGAAACAGCGGGTCGACAAGCGCTGCGTCGCGTTGTGCATATTCTCGGGAAGAGTCCGAAAAATCCTTGCCACGAGCCGCAATGGCTGGCGGCTCAGCAAGGTAGAAGGTGAGGAGCGGCCGGCGGTACTGAGTCGACATCTTTATCAACTGTGGGCGTGTCGGCTCAGGGCATCTTCAAGCATGGCAAGGCGGTCGCTGCCCGCTATACAGGGTGCATCGCTAATGCCGAGCTTGTCGGCACATCTTCAACGCTGAGTCCCTCAGTCTCGTGCGCCCAGCGTCCGACAAGTTATTGTCTTCCATGGGAGTCCGGCTTGCGCAAATTGCCCCCGATGAAGGTTGGTCCGCCCGGGTCTTCCGCATGGAAAACGCGCGTTGCCTCAAAAACGCCGGTGCGCCATGCATAGGTCGTATCGTCGATCATCTGCGGCAAGACCTCCTGGTTTGTCGGACGACCGTACCATTTGGTGACGATGCGGGCGACTTTGGCGACGAGCGCGGTACTCATGCGAAGGTTCGAGTGTGCATCGAACATCTCCGGCGCCAAATAGCATCGAGACCTCGTTTGGGCGAAAGGTTATTCCTTTGCTGCAAAGCCTAGCTCAACGCGGCTGACATCTAAGATCGCCCGAAGGACGTCGATGCCGAATTTGAGGCTTTCCACCTCGACATCCAGCGAGATGCCCTCGGTGACTGTGCCTTTTGCGTTAGCGATTACCACCTCCTCCAGGTCTTCGAACCACTGAGGACTGTTCCCTTTGTGAAGCTTCGATAGTTCCGCAATCGCGACACTAAATGCCGATTGGACCGCGATTAGAGCGGCGCCGAGCTTTCGTTCGTCTACACCCGAGATGCAAACAATGGGGCTGTTTTTCTCATCCATGGGCTGTTCCTCTGCTGGCTCGCCACGAAACCCTATTTCAACTAATAGGCGACAGAGTCGTCGATCGCCGACGAATGCAAATAGGCCCGTAGGCTGGAGTCTCGGGTAGTTAGATCAACGAATACGCGATGCTGGGGGTGGACCATGTGGAAATGGTGGATGCGCTTGAGGCCTGTTGAAATCTGGGTCCAGCTTCCGAACGTTCCAACCGGCGGCAATGCCTCTAGGCCGTAAGCGTCGCACCTCCTGGTACGCGATAGCGGGTAATCCTTTGTACGAACTGGCTCGCATGCAAGGTCGCCCGAAGGACACAAGTGCCGAGCCTGGGCTTTCCGGCCATAGTCTTCAGTGAGACGTCTGTTGCTTCCACAACTCAACACATTCCGGCGAGCGGCATAAACCTGCAAACTCATTGTTTTTGATCCGCACGCGTCATACCTGGCCTGCACCCCACCGCCATGGCTTCGGCAAAAGGCCTTTTACTCAAAACGCAGGGACCTAGTTTGGCCCGTTTGTCAGGCAGCATCACAAAAAGATCTGCGGAAGGCTCGTCCCGCTTTGCGCGCTCAGGTGCGCCCGCAGTCGATCTGGCAGCGGATTGTTATTCAGGTACACTTTGCAATGAGGCGGAAGCTGCGACAGAATGTACGGCAGTGCAGTTCGCCCGTCGCCAAGTCCTCTCAGGTTGTTTCCACGAACGCTAAGCTCCTCCAGCCCCCTCGGCAGGTTAGGGGGCAGGTGGGTCAGTTCATTACTGTCGGTGCTGAGCCACTTTAGGGTGGCCGGGAGGTCCTCGGGTAGGCTAGTCAGTTCATTGTGAGGGACTTCGAGCCTCGTGAGCTTTGCAGGAAGGCGCTCGGGCAGGCGAATTATATTATTGAGTTCGGCGCGGAGATCCGTCAATTCGAGGGGGAGATTCTCCGGCAGGTGCGCGATTTCGTTGCGGGTGACATGAAGCTCCCTGAGCTCAGGCGGCAGGTTATCGGGCAAACTGGTCAGCCGGTTGTGGTTGACGTAGAGATACTTTAGTCCGGAAGGAAGCTCGTTCGGCAATCTGGTCAGCCGGTTGCCGTCGACGTAGAGCGTCTCGAGCATGTCCGGAAGAACCTCAGGCAGCGTGGTCAGCTGGTTGTCGCAGGCAGAGAGCTTTCGCAGACCGGGCGGGAGGTTGTTGGGCAGCCTGCCCAACCGGTTGTCATTGGCGTTGAGCCGCTGGAGGCCGGCCGGTAAGGTGGGGGGCAGTGCCGTTAGGGACAGCGATGTTAAGTTCAGGGGGGCACGAAAATTGCGGGTTTCCGTCCAGGCCTCGATCCGTGCCATTGCCTCGTGCCGGTCCTCGTCCTGCTCCTGCTGCCCGTCTTCCGCCCAGGCCAGTAAAATTTCTTTCAGTGCCGCTTCGCCGGACGAGGAGCCAGTCAAGCCTTCAACCCAGTTAAAGGTGTCTTCACCGCCTTGTTCGGAACTATTGCCAACACCCCCCTGCCTTCTGCCGTACATTGCGTCGTTCCTTAGGTCATTGCGTCACTGCTGATGTTACTTCCGTCGCGACCTTTCCTTCCAATACCAAATTCGTATCCCGTTATGCTTCGGGGGCATGGCCAGCGTCCTCCCTCGAGCTGGACAGCGCATGATTTTTATCGCGACGTTGAACAATCCCACCATTGACATGCTGCGCAAACTCGGCCTGACAGGCATGGCCAGCGCCTATCAGGAACTCGAAACGCAAATAGAAGCGAGACACCTTCGAGCATGGTGAAAGGCTTCGACTGCTGCTCGAGGCGGCCACGCTCCGCCAGAAGCGCTTCGAGGCGAGAGCCCGCCCTGCAAAGCAGCGCTGTAACGCCCAGATCGAGAACGCTGATTTTTGCGCCGCCCGCGCCCTGATCGCAATTTCGTGACGCCGAGTGATAAAGGTATTTCATCCACCAGTTCCAGCTTGGTGGAGACCTAAACCAGACGCATTTGGAGCCGCTTGCGGCCGATTTCGCGTGGCAACTCCATCTAACTGAGGCGCAAGTTCCCGGAACAAACGCTCACGCGCGATAACCTTTCCTCATTTTCGGGCAATCTCGCAGTGTCACGTTGATTTGGTAGGTCAGCTTACGACGCCGAAGCCGTTACGCTTTTTCTCTACGCCTGCAGGGCCCTGCCGACTTAAAGGCAACGACTTCCGGACAGCCGAGGCCCAGAACCAGTTCACCTTGACATCGTGTCACTCGGGCGTAACAGGCGGCAGCCCGAGTGTCGCAATAAGCTTCATTATCGACGGCGTGGGTGGACCCGGTGTCGGCGGCGGCATGGAGACGATGGACCCGAGCCGCGGAGGTGTTGCCATAACGCCAATCATCGTGCCGATAATGGCGATCCCATCGCCGCTGATTTCGATGGCCTGCGGGCCGGTTCTGCCCGATACTACAAGGCGGATCTTGTCGGGTGTTACCTCGACGCGGCTACCTAAGGCCGCTGCGGCAGGGGAGTCGGGCGCGGCGCCGCCCGAGGTCAGGAGGAAGTGTCTCTTGACGTCGATGCTGTAGATATTCCCGACCTCGACGGTATGATTCTTCTGGGCCTTCAAATAGACCTCCTCACGGCCCTGCTTGTCCTCAAAGCGCAGTTCATTGTAGGCATTAGCGGCGCCGCCATCGGTATGCGTCCGGAAGGTCGACCGCGTTTTGTCGGTCGGCAGGGTTTCAGGCGGCAGATTTGAGCCATTGTATACGACGCCGGTCACCAGGGGCGTGTCGGGATTGCCGTGGATGAAATCAACCACGACCTCATGGCCGATCCGTGGGACGACCAGGTTGCCAAAACCCTTACCAGCGAAGTTCTGGGCCACCCGAATCCAGCAGGAGCTGTTCTCGTTCTTTCCGCCTTCTCGGTCCCAGAAGAACTGAACCTTCACACGGCCGTACTTATCCGTCGCGATCGACTCGCCCTCGGGGCCCACGACGACGGCCGTCTGCGGTCCGTGAATCAACCGCGCCGGTGTGCGGCGCCTCGGTCGGTACTGGGTTGTCGCGGGGATAATCTCTACGTTGCTGTGATAGAGGAACCGCTCGCCCTTCCCCCCCACGGTGTCCGCAGTGAGATCGTCCCCCACCTCACCGATGACAGTGAAGTCCTGTCCGACTGCCAGAAAGCGATCGGTGGGTTTCGGGCGGGAACCGACCTGGCCGTAGTAGAAGGGATTTGCCGCCTTGAATAATGACCCGGTCGTTATCTGGCGCGCAGTGCTTTCGATCCGCGCGCGATAAGCGTTGCAGGCGAGTTCCTCGGCACGGATGGTGGCGTAGAAATCGCCATCGCTTTTTTTTGTATACTGGCCTGGATACTCGAAGACCTCCCGCATTGCCGTGCAGCCGCTGCTTGCCGACGAGGTCTCGCCCGTTCTGACCGCCACGCTCTCCCGCGGTCGGGTGATGGCGCTTCCCGTGAGCTTGCATGGCGGAATGCCGCCTGTCCTCACGGGAGGAACACGCGCGACAGACGTCAGTTCTGCCATCGGCTTCTCATGGTCATAGTCCCTGAGAACGACCTTGTTCGGCTGTAGCGATACGACCTCGTCCCAATGCAGGATGACATCTTCTTGGTAAAGACTTCGGGCAGGCCTGAGATTGTGGTGGGTCTCTACGATCTCAGGCGTGCAGGCCATGTGACTCGCGGCGTTGTCGACCAGCACCAGGTCATGTTGGTCCTCAGCATGTTCAAAATAGTAGTAGATGCCGTCCTGCTCCATGAGGCGGCTGACGAAGGCCAGATCCGTTTCATCGTACTGGACGCAATATGGGCGCTGTGGGAACCGTCGGGCGGTCTGATTCTTGAAATTGCCTTTATGTTCTCGAAAAATCGTGGTGATGATCTCGATGCTCGTCTTGTTCTGAAAGACCCGACTGTTAGAGCGATGCTCGAGCAATGAAATCCACGGCCGCACCTGCGCCACGTAGTTGAGGTGCTCGGTATCGTCGAGGCCGAGATATTGGAAGCGCGTAACAACACCGTTGAAGAAGCGCGTTTGCGAGTCCTTGAGCTTAAGGCCGATTGTCAGGTTTTGACCGGGGATCGTAGCAAAGTTCTGAACTGGATTGCGGCTGGCGAGCTTCACCTCGTAGAGGAAAGGTTCCCCCAGCCGCTCGGTGCCACTGAGCCGCCGGAGAGAGATTTCATTCAACTCGGACGCGGCCGAAGTGACCGCAACAAAACGATTGTGCCTTAAGAGACTCTCGATTCTTGACTCGACCATGGTGGTGTGTGTTCCGCAGATTTGATGAGAAGGCGCGGTTGCGCCCGATGGCGTGAGTAGGATGCTGCCGAAGCCATCGGCGAAGATGCCGAAAAGCGTTTATTTCGTGCATCGAAATCGCCGACCGTTGCTCAGCCAAGATGTCTTGCTGGCCCGCATCGTCAGAGCCAAGCGGGGGAGGGCGGGGTGAAGAAAGCGTGTGGGTCTCTTGGAACTCACCCACGCTAAGTCCCACCCAAATCTCGCCATGCGGCCTTGTAACATCGATGAGTTGGCGGATTCCGGCGGTGCTAGCGACGACGTGTCTCCTGGAAGATTCAACCAGGCCCAGGGCGCAGCGCCCGAGCGGACAACCACGGTGGTCGAGTTTCGCCGCGATCGTCGGCTCGATAGGCCTCTCCGCTGCTGAAGCCTCAAGGGCGTCAAAATGGCGATAACGTTCCAAAGAGGCGTCACGGCGAATTTTGCAAAGGGCCTTGGCGGTCCCATTGCAGTTTGCGTTGAGCTTACTGAAGAGAGTCGAGCTTCCGATGCTTGTCATAACGGGCCTTCCAAGCCGCCGCCCGCCGTGCCGCCGCACTTGGTATCGAGGTTACGTGGGCCATTCACCCGTTCCAGATCGATCTCGCCAAGGAGATCTTCTCCCCGCCCGAAAAGAAGGTCGAGCGGGCCCGCCGCATCATGGATGTCCGTTTCAGGAGAGCGCCATGCGGCAGCCGGTGGGTCCCGGTCAGTCGGGGTAGTTGTCAAGTCATCGGCGTGCTGGCGCGTTTTCCTCTTGCCCATCCAACTGGACCATCCGAGTCTGCCGCAGCGACCCAACTGCACTTCCGGGACCTGCTCCTGACGGAGAACGAGGTTAATCTCCCAGTCAAGTTCATCTCCAAGGTAGTTGCAGATGATCTCCGCTATCGACTTAAGGCCGGGAGCTGCGGGCAGAAGCGATTCGTAATGAGCCAGGCTGAGGGGACCCACAATGAGTCGGAACCGATGGTGCCACACTCTGACCCTCGCACCTGCAATAGCGTTGCTGTTCAGCGTGCCCGTGGCCGGGTCGCGGCCCAGGAGGCAGAGCGATATGCGGGGCAGATCCACCCACTTTGGGACAAATTCACGGATATCAACCGGCGCCTCGACGAAGCTGGCGAGGATGGCAGCGAGCCCCTCGGCGTTGCGGGTGTGTGAGGCGAGACGGCCGGTGAAGTGGAGTTTGGCCAGATCAGGCATAGCATCCCGCGCGCGCAGGGAGGTCATCCCGAAGCCGGCTAGCGCGCCGAGCTGAAGGGCAAATCGATCTTCTTGTGGCCTGTCATAGCTCACGGTCGGTTCGCCCTCCGCCCATGCGCGGAAGAAGAACGAGGCCATTCGATGATGAAAGGTATCAGCAAATCGGATCAGCGTCTCATCCGCGGCGTTGTGCTGCCGGAGAAGGGCGTACTCCGTCAGATGCAATGGGAGGGGACCGTGGGGTCCAAACAAGCCGAAGGCGTAGGTGGAGATTACGGGGTCGTTCTCCTCGTGCGCAGTCACGCCCGCGATCGATCGAGTCGGAAATGCAAGGGAGGGCTGCTGGGCGATCCGCACGCGATCCAGGCTGGGACCGCTCGATTCTCCCAGCCGAGGCCGATCTGAGCAGATTGCATCGATCCGCCGCAGAGCCTGGAAGAAGTCGCAGGCATGCGGTTCGGCCCTGAGCGAGCTTAGGAAGTCGCCGAGTGCCCCCGAAATCAAAGGATCGCCCGGCGGCCGGCCATCGTCGGCCATCGCATTACCTCCCCGCGCTGTAGCGTCGAGACGACCATCTCGGTGAAGCTGTTGATGGATACGTATTTCGCGAAGAACTGGTTGAGCACGGAGGCGAGCGGAAAGATGCCAACGCCTTCGAAGGCCGCTTCGTCCAGGATGATACCAACCTCAATCCCACGTGCTACGGCGGCTTGTCCACCGCTGGACAATCGCCTGACCGCAGGCCTGGACCGAATCTCCCGGATCCCGTCGATCTGCCGTGAGGCGAAGGCATTGACTGGATCGACGTAGAGGCGGAGGAGTTCACGTAGCGCTTCTGCGCCCCGGTGGTCGTTCCTATCGGAATTGCTGATCGAGAGGTAGTTCAGTGAAAGATGGCTAATTAATCGCCAAGTGATATCGCCATTGGCGAAGGAGTGGCGCGGTCGGCTCGGGGGCGATACGCACCGGGTGGCGGTAACTGGAGCGCCGATTTCCAGGGTGAAGTCTGTCTCGTCCCGGCCGATCGGCAGCAGCAGCGCCAGATCCCGGTTCGAGCACAGGCAGTTTACAGACAAATGCCGGAGTTCCGCCGAATAGGGAGCCGCCTGGCGATCAACTAGAGAAACGAACGTTTCGCTGCCGATGTAGCCAGTCCGCGCGCCATTTAGACGCTGGTGCTCCGACATGAGGCGCTGCTCCCGGCGGATCGCGTAGTATCTGGAATGCTGCTCCTCCTGACCGTGCGCGCTGATGCTATAGAACGGGTAGAACCTCACGGGAGCCGCTTCGTTTTTCGCCCCGTCTCCGCTCATCTCGAGGATCGAGTGGACCTCAAAGTCGAGCGGCCTCATCCTGTCAACAATCACATGATGCTCGGTGTTCTTGTCGCTCACGTGGACGAGATCTGCCTGGCGTTCGAAGAGATTAATCGCGGGCGTTGCGAAGAGAACGATATTTTGGGGCCCGAGCTGTCGTTCCAGCCGTGGCTCGACACGTCTGAGTGCGAAGACGATCTCAAGGGTCTCGGCAGTTGACAGGGCTACTGCGTCTGCCAGCCCGCTAACCTCGACGAACAACGTCCGCTCCGCGAGGGCGAAATACTCCTGTAGGAGACGGTACCCGTCGAAAGAGCGTGGCACCTCGGGCAGGAGAGCACAGCTCGGCTCCAAACCGCGTTGCTGCAGCGCATGAACCGGAATCTTTTCCTGCCAAGGGATAGGCCGGCCGACCGGACGGGCTATGATATTGCATGCGTCACCGAGAAGCTGTTCGGCGAGTGCGGCGCCGATGCCACCGGGGCCTGTTAGGTGCAGTGTGAGAGCCTCTAGTCCGAGTTTATTGAACGGCATGCCATTGGTGGTGCGAAGGCGTAGTCGCAAAGCAGCCTTCGCATCTTGCCGGGCCGGAAGATCCAGTGCGGCGATCTGCCCCGGCGTCGAAAAATAATCGGCAGCGCTCACCACAATTGGCCAGAGATGCACATCATGGGCCGTGCGGAACTCGCAATGTGTGACGGCGCCCGGAGCAAGACGGCCCAAAAGCTTGGTTCCCCGCGGCACGAGGTATCCATTTTCAAGTCGTCCGGCATCCTGGTCGGGCTCGAAACGGACGATCGTCATCGAGGGGAGCGGCGGTAGAAAATGCGGATAGACCATCTCCAGGAGGTGCTGGGTGAATTCCGGAAAGCGAGACTGAAGCTTCAATTGCACCCGCGCCGCCATGAAAGCGAAGCCTTCCAGAAGCCGCTCGACGTAGGGGTCGGCGACCTCCGCTGATTCCATCCCGAGCCGGGCGGCGACCTTCGGGAATGCACGGGCGAACTCGGCCCCCATCTCGCGCATATAAGCAAGTTCGTCGTTGTACAGTCGCAGGAGCCGGGGATCCATCAGCTTATCTCTGTACCGAGATGAACGCGGGCGGATTCGAGCTCGGAATCTACCTCCGTACGCATCACCATTCGCACCGGCAATGGCTGCGCCCACAGATCGGCTTCGATCCTAAAGCGAAAAGTGCCGCAACCCTGACCATCGTCCAGGACCGTGACCTTCAGGGTGTCCGGTAAGAGACGCGGCTCAAAGCGCTGAAGGCTCTCGATTATCGCTTCGCGCAATGCGCTCTTATCCATGCCTTCGCGAATTTGTCCGCTGAGAGGCCAGGCACCATAATTAAGTGCACTGGCCGCTACGTGAGGGTACGCTTGTAGATCTACGGTTGCACCCAATTGATTGGTGTTCAACAACCAGGAAACATCGCGTAGAATCACCTCTTCCAGTTGGCGAACAGAGAAGCTGCGCTTGTCCTGCGCTTCACACGAGCTGCGCGGCTCATCGTCCGTAAGCCGGTCCAGGAGGGATGGTTGCACGAGATCCCGCTTAACATCTCTGCCCATGTTACAATCTCCAGGTGCAATGGCGACGAGTCGATCTGTCGTTTTCGCGCGCAGCCCCGAATATTCCCGGGTTGCCGATGGCCCCATCAGCCGACGAGCCTATTGAAGTCGGTGCTGTTCGCGATTTGGTTCCAGATGCCCTCGCCAGCTTTGGTAAGAGCGCCTTTTTCATCCTGCCTGTAATAAATGACCTTGCAGGCGCCGAACCGGAATGTGATCGTCTCCTCGGGGGCCTCTTCCGCATAGGACCACTCGACCTTCTCGACTACCAGCATGTTGAAACTCCAGTGCAAGAACAGGTTCGATTCTGATGTAGCTTGTCCGCTCCCCGTCGCTTTGAAAAGTTTCAGTTCGACGCTATTGAAGTGGGCGCCGCGACCACAGGCAACGTACAGAGAGGGCGATGACGTATCCACCTGCTTCTTGATAGTGAAGACCTCGAATTCGGCCTTGCCCGCGCCCGCCCCGGCGGTATGAGGCCCAATGTTCAGCTTGTTTTCGAGTGAAAAGCTCCATTCGTCCGCTAGGGTGATACCGTCCTTTAGAATGATAGATTCGCCCTTGGGCAAAATGCCGTCCTTGGACGCTTGCGTGAATTTTATAACCGCGTCGAACGCCATGATGGACTTTCCTTTTCTCGTTGATCTGATTGGGCCTGGATTGCATCGGCCAGCCCGGGGCAGCTATTCCGGAGTTTTGGCGCCGAGAACGGAGCACAATCATCTGCGGGTTTTCTCAGTCCTTGCGGGCGGATGGCAGGCGCGAGACAAGTCTCAAAGAGATGGTTAGGCCTTCGAGCTGGTAGTGTGGCCGCATGTAAAATCTCGCAACGTAATATCCGGGATTATCTTCGACCTCTTCCACCTTGACCTCGGCTGAGGAGAGCGGCTGCTGTGCCTTACTCTCTTCGCTCCCAAGCTCGGGCGAGGGGTGGACATAGCCCTGAATCCATTGGTTGAGCCACTCCTCGACCTCGTGGCGCTCCTTGAACGTGCCAATCTTGTCCCGGACCATACACTTCAAATAATGTGCGAAGCGGCAGGTTGCGAAGATGTAGGGTAGCCGGGCACTGAGTTCGGCGTTCGCTGACGCGTCGGGGTCTTCGTATTTGACCGGCTTGTTAATAGTTTGAGCGCCAATAAATACGCCGAGGTCCGTGTTTTTGCGGTGCAACAGCGGTAGAAGACCGTTTTTGGACAGTTCGGCCTCACGGCGGTCGCTGATCGCGATCTCAGTGGGGCATTTTAGGTCGACGCCACCGTCGTCGCTGCGGAAGGTATGTACCGGCAGACCCTCGACCAGGCCGCCGGATTCGACGCCACGAATTCTGGAGAGCCAGCCATAGAGCTTGAACGAGCGCGTGATATTTACGCCCATGGCGTAGGCTGCGTTCGTCCAAAGGTATTTCTCGCTGTCGCCGCCGTCTGTGTCCTCCTCGAAGGCGAATTCATCGACCGGGTTGGTTTTGGCCCCGTAGGGCAGCCGGCCAAGGGTGCGTGGTAAGGTCAGGGCCACGTACCGAGAGTTCTCGCTCTCGCGGAACGCCCGCCAAGGGGCATGTTCGGGCGTGAGGAAGATTTTTGTGATGTCACGCGGGTTCGCAAGCTCACGCCAAGAATCCATCTGCAGCAGATGTGGTGAGACGGCAGATATAAGCGGTGAGTGGCTCGCCGCCGCGATCTGCGCCAGTCCCGAAAGCAACTCTACGTCCGGTGGGGTATGGTCGAAATAGTAGTCGGCAATCAGGCAGCCATAGGGTTCACCGCCGATTTGGCCGTATTCGTCTTCGTAAATTTTTTTGAATAGCGGACTCTGATCCCAGGTGACACCCTTATATTTCCGCAGAGTTCGGGACATCTCCACCTTTGAAACTGGGAGAACGCGAATCTTCAACGTTTCATCGGTTTCGGTGTTGATGGCAAGGTGATGCAAGCCCCGCCAAGCTGATTCCACGCGCTGGAAATTTTCGTGATGGAGGATCTCGTTGAGTTGTGCAGAAAGCTTCTGGTCGATCGAAGCAATCATTGCTTGGATAGTCGTGACGACATCGTCGCTGATCAGCGACGTGTTTTGAAGTGCCTGCTCGGCCAGTGTTCGGACGGCACTCTCCACCAAGTCACGGGAGTGGTCCGAGCGGATCTTGAACTCGAATCGAAGCATGCGGGTGAAATCGCCGAGATCAACGGTGGCGACCTGTACATCTGTGGCATCTGCAGGCATCATGATCAGTTCTCCTCTGTGTCTGGGGATGCCAATGGCGGAGCGGCAACCACTGCATCAGGCTTCTCAGTCTCGATGCCATTGCCGAGGGCGCTTAGCAGTGCCGAATCCGCGAGGAAGTGGGTGAGCAACTCTTCGGCACCGTTCTTCCCGTCCATATAGGCCAGCAGATTGGAGAGCTCCGTTCGCGCCTCGAGCAGCCTGCTAAGGCTGTCGACCTTGCGCGCCACGGCCGCCGGCGAGAAATCTTCGAGCCGCTCGAACGTCAAGTCGACAGCGAGTTGGCCTTCTCCGGTCAATAGGTTCGGCACCCGCATCACCACCCTGGGCCTCAGCGATCTGAGCCGATCATCGAAATTGTCGATATCGATCTCCATCATCTTGCGCTCCGCGACAGGGGCAAGCGGCTCGGCAGCATTGCCGGCGAGGTCGGACATCACGCCGACCACGAAGGGAAGCTGAACCTTCTTCTGAGAGCCATAGGTCTCGACGTCGTATTCGATCTGTACGCGAGGCGGACGAACCCGCGCGATGAACTTTTGACTACTCGCCTTTGTCATGTGTTCCACTCTCCTGATAGGGAAGATTGCGCACGTCACGTGCCCTCGCCGACCGCCAGACCGGCAATCGAACGGTATTGGGCAACCCCTTCTGGCGCCAACTCTTTGATAAGAGCCATGAAGTCCTTCGAGACAAGTCGCTGCGCGCGCTCCAGGAGGGCTGGCAGTGGGCTCGCGGGCTCATTCACCTGGTACCAGTGGCAAATGCGGCCAAGAATTTCGACAACGTCATCGCGGTTGCGGATCACTTCGGGGTAAGAGGCCTTGCTAGAGTCTGGCAATGGAGATGCCGGGGCTGCAGGCTGGGCCCTTTTCCGATGGGCGTCGACCAGATCCTTGGCCTGGGTGAGTAGCACTATCAGAGGGTCGAATCGAACGGCCTCGTCACTCGCGACGTGCTGCCGAACACTCGCGTCTAGATGGGTGGCGGCTGCCAGGCTGGCGTGGAGACCAGTGCTGATCTGCTCGAGCTGCAGTGGGTCGGTGTCGATGAAGGCGTGCTCGATGGTCGAACGATCAATTTCCGTAGATTGGGACCGTAGCGCACCAGCCCAATCGCGGAGCGTAAAAGTCCCGAATTGCCTGGAGGAGGTGAGTGGGACTTGGCGTATTTCTGCCAAGAGCCCGGAGAGATCGCAGAGGCTCGCTAGAGCGTTGAGGCGAACGGTCTGATCTTCGTCATCTTCTGGATCCGGTCGCGGATGTAGCTCTGACCAGTAGAGCTCGACATAGGCCGCGAGCAGCTCAAGCCCCCGACTTAGACCAGAGAAGCCGAACTGACTGAGGGCGGATCGTGTGAGCAAGATGCCGACTCTTAGATCCTTAGTGCGGGCAGAAAGGTCGAGGCCAAGCCGCCACACCTCTGTCCAATCGGGAGCCTCCTCGGTGGCGATGGAGTCGCCTATCTGCTGGTGCGGCTTGCCATGCGACGCTATCTCCAGCTCCAGGAAGCTCAAATCGTAATCGAGAGCATCCCCGCATGCGTTGCCGTCGCTGATCGGTTTTAATAGATGATCTGCATCGAGCATGACCCAAATCCCAGTTTTCCCGACATAAAAGATCGTCGCGCCTCTGTTTCTCAATGTTTAGCAATGAGCAGACGCGATTGCTCATGCACAATCGACATTCGTATATGTCGTGAATGCTTGGGGCGTGAATGCCGCCGCTTCGGATCTTGACGCAGCTATGTGCTGCTCAGGCGCGAGGGACACCCTTGTGAACAACAAGAAGCTCTTCCGGGTCCATCGGGAGGAGAAGCTCACGATGCGCAAGCGCCGTGGCCGGAAACGAGCGAAAGGCAAGCGTTGGTGTTGATCCCGCTGGCTGCCAATGATCGTTGGCGCGGGTTCAGGCTTCTGATGGTCGTGAGGAAAGCCGGACTCTCGTCGCCGATACTTCGCTCTCCGGCCTGCGGTCGCCTGTGGACTGGATCGGGTTATCGAGGAGCGTGGCAAGCCAAGCACTCTGGCCTCGGCTGACTAACCCTGCAGAGTTCGCCCAGATCGGCAACCCGCGACGTGATGCAGTGCTGCGCAGCCGGAATGGTCTCCGCACCTAAACCCGCCGATGCCGCCGCGGATGCGCAACCCACCGCTGGAGCGAACCCCAAACTGGATAAACTTGACGGTACAAGCTCAGCCAGATTGAATTGACATCGTCGGGCAGTCGTTGCAAAGGGCAACCTGCGGAGTACCGTTGCAAACGTGAGCCTGAAGGCCTCCAACTACGAAGTCTTCGCGCGGCCGCCTCCGCGCCAGTTGCTGCATAAGGTGGATGGCGTCCTCGGCGATCGCTCTTGGGGGTGTCGGCGCGCGGACCCTCATCGAACGAGCGGCCAGCCGGCGGGTCCATCGCGCGTGCAGCGACCCGGCGTCAGTGGTAGAACGGCTCGAGCACTTCAACGGCATTATATCTCCTGCGCTCCGCCGGACCGCCGCACGAGGCATATAGGGCGACAATCTGGATGAGATCCGTATTGACCGCATGTAACGATGCTCCCCGAGATTCGCACGTTGCCTCATTCATTTTGCTCCCAGTTGGAGCGAAGGAGTGGGGTGCGGAGATGGCGGGGTTTCGCAGCGGCCGGCCTCCTTCGTGAGCGCCATTGCCGTTTTCGACGGAAGTCGAAGTTTAATAACCATCGTCGCGGTATTTACTTTTGACAATGGGTGTGATGCGGCTTTGCGTGATCTTCTAAAAAGAATCGAGTCCCGCCGCCAATCCCCCGTTCTATCGCGCACCTACCGCATCCCAACGTGACTGTCGACCCTGCTTCCATTAGTCGTGCAGGGCAACCACGCGGTCTCTCGTGCAGATCCCTGCGATTTCGAATTGACGGACACCGACCCCGTTTGACGGTCGTGGAGTGCACGCACTTAGTCACCCTAGCCGCCCGCGCACTGCAACCCCGCTGTAGCGATCCTTCTACCTCTATGCTAAAGAAAGTTTTGGAAAAACTTGCCTCGTCGCCATCGTTCGACGGCGGCCTTGGCGCCAATCTTGCGAGGAGCGGGCTGATGGTCGCAGCGGCATGCGAGCCGACATTCTGCGCTCCCGACCGTCGAAGACGAGGTCGCTCTCGGCGTGTTAGTCAGCCGGAATGCGCCGGCCGTCGTGCCCCTAAATATCGATCTCGAGCCAGGTATTGGCCTCCAGACTGAAGAAAAATTCGGCGCTCTCACATGCTCATGCAATCCCGTGGTGGACAACCAACGCACATGATGGTGCAGTTCCTAGGGAATGTGGTGATGAGTCATGAGCCGTCCTATATCACCTTGAACGCTGCCCTCCTGGCTATCCGTTTCTTCGAGGCACCCACGATTATGGCGGCATCGGCGGCGCTGAGATCGGGATGGGCCGCCTTCAGTGCGTCTGCCCACGCCCCCTTACTCTGCCCCGGCAGCACTGCCTAGCGATTTCGTCCAGCCTCGCCTGGTCCTGGGCCGACACCGTCTGGAACGCCGTCCTCACGGCGATATCGCGCCTTACGGCACCCACGACTATGGCGGCATCGGCGGCGCTGAGATCGGGATGGGCCGCCTTCAGCGCGTCCGCCCACGCCCCCTTGCTCTGCCCCGGCAGCTGCGGTGTCGCCGCCTTGATCTCGTCCAGCCTCGCCTGATCCTGGGCCGACACCGTCCGGAACGCCGCCCTCCTGGCGATATCGTCCCTAAAGGTGCCCAGGATGGTGGCGGCATCGGCGGCGCTGAGATCGGGATGGGCCGCCTTCAGCGCATCGGCCCAGGCCGCATTGCTCCCCCCCTGCCGCGGTGTTGCCGCCGCGATTTCGTCCAGCCTCGCCTGGTCCTGGGCCGACACCGTCCGGAACGCCGCCCTTTTAGCAATATCCTGCTTTATGGCACCCACGATTACGGCGGCATCGGCGGCGCTGAGATCGGGATGGGCCGCCTTCAGCGCGTCCGCCCAGGCCGCATTGCTCTGCCCCGGCAGCTGCGGTGTCTGCCTAGCGAGTTCGTCCAGCCTCGCCTGGTCCTGGGCCGACACCGTCCGGAACGCCGCCCTCCTGGCGATTTCGTCCTTTGCGGCGCCCACGATGGTGGCGGCATCGGCGGCGCTGAGATCGGGATGGGCCGCCTTCAGCGCGTCCGCCCAGGCCGCATTGCTCCGCCCCTGCCGCGGTGTCACCGCCGCGATTTCGTCCAGCCTCGCCTGGTCCTGGGCCGACACCGTCCGGAACGCTGCCCTCACGGCGATATCGTCCTTTAAGGCGCCCACGATTGTGGCGGCATCGGCGGCGCTGAGATCGGGATGGGCCGCCTTCAGCGCGTCCGCCCACGCCCCCTTGCTCTGCCTCGACTGTCGCGGTGTTTGCCTGGCGATTTCGTCCAGCCTCGCCTGGTCCTGAGCCGACACCGTCCGGAACGCCGCCCTTTTTACAATATTATGCTTTACGGAACCCACAATTATGGCGGCATCGGAGGCGCTGAGATCGGGATGGGCCGCCTTCAGCGCGTCCGCCCACGCCCCCTTGCTCTGCCCCGGCAGCCGCGGTGTCTGCCTAGCGATTTCGTCCAGCCTCGCCTGATCCTGGGCCGACACCGTCTGAAAAGCCGCCCTCCTGGCGATAACTCGCTTTACGGCGCCCACGATGGCGGCGGCATCGGCGGCGCTGAGATCGGGATGGGCCGCCTTCAGTGCGTCCGCCCACGCCCCCTTGCTCTGCCCCTGTAGCTGCGGTGTCTGCCTGGCGATTTCGTCCAGCCTCGCGTGGTCCTGGGCCGACACCGTCTGGAACGCTGTCCTTTTAGCAATATCCTGCTTTACGGCATTCACGATTATGGCGGCATCGGCGGCGCTGAGATCGGGATGGGCCGCCTTCAGCGCGTCCGCCCACGCCCCCTTGCTCTGCCCCGGCAGCCGCGGTGTCACCGCCGCGATTTCGTCCAGTCTCGCCTGGTCCTGGGCCGACACCGTCTGGAACGCGGCCCTTTTAGCAATATCCTGCTTTACGGCACCCACGATTATGGCGGCATCGGCGGCGCTGAGATCGGGATGGGCCGCCTTCAGCGCGTCCGCCCACGCCCCCTTGCTCTGCCCCGGTAGCTGCGGTGTCTGCCTGGCGATTTCGTCCAGCCTCGCCTGGTCCTGGGCCGACACCGTCCGGAACGCCGTCCTCCTTGCAATATCGTCCTTAAAAGAGCCCACGGTTATGGCGGCATCGGCGGCGCTGAGATCGGGATGGGCCGCCTTCAGCGCGTCCGCCCACGCCCCCTTGCTCTGCCCCGACAGCTGCGGTGTCGCCGCCTTGATCTCGTCAAGCCTCGCCCGGTCCTGGGCCGACACCGTTCGATACGCCGCCCTCCTGGCGATAACCCGCTTTACGACGCCCACGATTACGGCGGCATCGGCGGCGCTGAGATTGGGATGGGCCGCCTTCAGCGCGTCCGCCCACGCCCCCTTGCTCTGCCTCGACTGCCGCGGTGTCTGCCTGGCGATTTCGTCCAGCCTCGTCTGGTCCTGGGCCGACACCGTCCGGAACGCCGCTCGATTGACGAGATCGCCCGTTGAGGCCCCCACGATTATGCCGGCATTCGCGGCGCTGAGATCAGGCGCCAACGCCAGCGGCCTTTGAGCATATAACGTCTGCCTGCGGCTGGGCCTGGGATCTGCGTCCTTCTCAGTAGTCCGCCTCTTGCGCCCGCCACCGGTCGGATCGCTGGGCTCCGCGGGCACCTCGGACATGGCCGAATGCTCCTCTCTTCCACCCGGCACCTCGGTGGGCCCGGCAACCGCTGAGGCTTCTAAATTCCCAAGGCCATGCAGCCCCCCGCGCTGAGGGCCAGTCTCCAGCGGCTGGCCCTCGACGAGGTGAATAGTGCGATCGGCATTATTGTATTCATCTGTTGTCCTCGTGAGGTTGAACGCGGTCTCTGCCGGGACGACCGGAACTCTCGTCAGTTCCGTCATGTCAGCCATCATTTGCGGGGTTTGTTCTTCAGGGCTTTGAAGCTCGGTCGGCGGGCTTGGCTGGTCGACGCTTAGCCTTTCCACGTAACGCAATACCGAATTCTCTTGCCAGATGTCGTCCGAATTGAAGTTGTCGGCCACTTGATCGACACGCGCCACTGAAGACTGCGCTCTTTGATCCGCTGGGTGCCGGCCCTCATCCGGCCGCGAAGAGCCCTGCCCCTTAGTCCGAGGGTCCCTGTCAACCATGCTCACCCCCCTGGGATATGGCCTTCAGGAAACAAGGGGTCAGCTGTCGGGCACCGACTGCTGACGGAAGGTCAGAATTTATCAGGGGCTCAAGCGACTTAACCAGAGTGCAAGGGGCGCGACTGCGACCATCGACCGCTCCAGCTTGCCGAGCCTCGTTCGGACGCCGCTCAATCACCGTGGGTCCCGTTTTTTGCTGTTGTGGCATGGGGCGGCTCTGCGGAATCGAGCTCAGGTGACGGGAGGCCGGCAGATCCCGAAGACATGGCCAGGCCGTTGATAACTGGTAGCGTAAACGCATCATTGCAGCAGAACCTCAAAAACCACGGAGAAGAGCCCGCGATTCAAACTAGCGCAGTCCCGGTATTGGATTGCATGCACAGGTGATATGCTCGCATCCGGTTAGTGAGCGGCTATGGCGCAGCTCCTGCGTGAACCCATAACGACAGCGGCGATCCTTCGAGAGATGCAGCGACGACCCGTTCTCCAGACCGGAGGTCCGTGCTTGATGTGGCGATCGGCACGGATTGCTATCAACGCTGACGGCCGCCGGTGCCGCGCAAGCCGGTTACGACGAAACATCGACATGATCTCTTCTATGGTGGGATTGGCCCAACGATACCAGGGTAGTGGCAACTGTCGCCAATTGCGGCGCCAGTGAGGTCGGCCTTCGTCTTCGAACTCCTTGCTGGCTTCCGCTAAACAACGCGGCCTTATCACAAAAGGCTGGGAGATTTAACGATGATCCCGGCATCCGGACTTCTGCGCATTGCCGGCCGGTAATAGCGCGAAAGACTTGCAGCAATCGCAGCGCCGGCGGCACCCGTGACTAGTATCCGCACTGCCTGGCCCGTAACAATGCGCTGTGACCAGCGGAAGCCGATCTCGTGGAAAGACAAGGCATGCTGCGGGCTGATATGATGAAAGACGCCGGCAATGGTGCGGCGGACCCGGGACTTGAAACCTCCCACCGAGTGGACGGCGACTTGGACGAATTCGCGGCTCGAATGCTTTACGTTCTCATGCGTAGCAAAGCTCTTGCCAATCGCCATGAACGCCTCACCGCCCATCAGGCAGGTTGCGGTTCGATCCCTTTCGCCGTCGCGCGCCCTGCATGTATCGAAAGGCCTTTTCGGCCCCGTCCAGGCGGTAGACCGTCCGGATCCATTCTCGGTCGCTCACCGAGATGAAAACGGTCGATCTCCACCGTGCCATCTTGCATGTGCTCGCGCGCCAACATGAGGCGCAGCGCATATCCCATTCGCTAGCTATTGGGCATCACCAAATGTGGAAATGCCTATCTTCGCCGCATGAATGATCCATGCCGCCAGGGCTGCTATCCCGCACCTGGCGCGAACCGGGACTGCAACCGGTTCGTGGATCGTGTCCAGGAGGTGGTTGTCTAATCGCTAAACTGGTCGTCAAGGTGCTTTAGGGGCGGCGGCGCGTGAAGACGATGTTGGCGGCGGCACTGCCTCAGCGTATTCAGGAACATTTTCGACGAGGCAATGCGCATCACGTGTCACCTTGCCTGTTGCGCTGCTCTTTTGGCCCCGTACTTGCGGCGCCGGGTCTCAAGGCTTCCGGGCGGTCATTTGCGAGATTCATCCCGTACGAGTGACAGGACAGGCGAATTGGCGCGTTGTAGGTCAGTGTGAACATGAACGACCAATAAGGCTCTGAGGGCAACGGGCTACTGAGCGACAGTCTAGATGAGACCCCTTGCTTGTCGCGCTGCAAGGGGGCTCATGACCAATCCTGATGAGCTTCGGCGCTTGCATATCTGAGCTGTCCCGACACGCGATGCCCTTCTACCAGCGCATTGTTGGATATCAGATGTGCATGCAAGGGGGCAGTGAAGCTCTGCTACTTTTACGGAGAAAGCCGTTCTGTCAGGTGGACGCGAGGCGAGTCTTGAATGTCGTGGAATAATAGGGTCGTCTGGTCGGAGGGCTTGTTCCTCCGCCCGCAGCATTTTCAGCAGGCCGATCGTCACGTCGAACAGCTGGTGCGCAGCAGGACGGCGGTTTTGCATGGGTACGGGTGGGGTATCAGCGAGCTGCGGCTCAATCGAGAGCTGCTTGGTCTCGGTAAGATCGCCATCGAAGCGGCTCGCGGCGTCTTGGAGGACGGGATGCCCTTCAGTATTCCTGACGAAGCCAACCAGCCAACTCCCTACGACGTTCCGCCGGATTTTCGAGATTCGCTTATTCACTTGGCGGTACCGTTTTATCAACCCGGCGCTCTTGAAACCGACGCGCAAGCGGGAATTGACGTACCTATCCGCTTCGCAGTCTCCACTGAGGATGTTGTCGACACCAACGCTGGCGAGCGAGGCAGCGCCTCCATCGACGTAGCGAGGCTGGATTTTCGACTGCTGCCGGACGCGGCAGACCGGTCTGGCTACACTTGCATCCCAATCGCCCGTATCATAGAGGTCCGGGCCGACCGACAGATCATTCTGGACGAAACGCACGTGCCGCCAACCCCCGACTGCGCCAGCTCCCGGGTCCTCTCGAACTACATCACTGAGATCACCGGCCTGCTTCACCATCGTGGTGAAGCTCTGGCCACTCGGGTCTCCCAGTCGGGAACGAACCGGGTTGCAGAGCTCGCGGACTTCCTTCTGCTGCAGGCGATCAATCGGTACGAGCCGTACTTCTGCCACCTATCCAAGGCCGCCGTTGTAAATCCGGAATCGCTGTATGTTCTCATGCTCCAGTTGGCGGGTGAACTAGCCACGTTCGCCCGCGTCGATAAACGTGCCCCGACCCTTGGTGTTTACAAGCACGACTCTCTCGCGGAGGCGTTTTTGCCAGTGATGCAGTCGATCCGGGCTTCGCTGGGTGCAGTGATTGAGCAGACTGCGGTCCCCGTACCGCTGCAGCGGCAAAAATACGGTGTCCATGTGGCCGAGGTGGCCGACCGCTCTCTCTTTACGACCTCGAGCTTCGTGCTGGCTGCTCGGGCTGATATTGAGGTCGAGCGCCTCCGGCGCGAGTTCCCGTCTCAGATTAAGATCGGCCCGGCGGAGAAAATCACGGAACTCGTCAATGTCGCACTGCCCGGCATTATCATCAATCCCCTACCGGTCGCGCCGCGTCAGATCCCGTTCCATGTTGGATTCAGCTATTTCGAGATCGATCAAAATAGCCGCTTCTGGAAGGATATGCCCCAATCCGCCGGCTTGGCGCTGCACGTTGCTGGCGACTTCCCAAATCTCGAAATGGCTCTCTGGGCCATCCGAGCCGGACAGAACCCACATTTGAGTTAGCCCACCAATGCCCCTCACGCTACGTGTACACAGCAATAGATGTAGTTTTCCGGAATATCTCGTGCCGGGCGACGCGGCTGGTGGACTGACTACCAGCCGAGCAGGCAACAGCCTGGTTCTGCCGGATGATCAGCAGATGGTCTCGAAATCCCACTGCTCAATCGAGTGCATGGCACGGCGATACGTACTGATCGACCGAGGCCGCGACGACACATGTCAAAATGACGAGGCGATGCCGCTTCCGTCAGAGGCGCCGGTCGCCCGGAAAACCAGCGATGTTATTCAGATCGGCGCCTATATGACCGATGTCGTCGCGGTGTCGCCTTCGATATCCATTGCGGAGAGTGCCGCCGAACCGGAGGGACAACTTGCAGCGACAAGTGAGGAGTTGAGTCTTCTTGGCCCCCTCGAAACGGCCTCGTCGCTCCTGGCGGGCAATTGCACCCGGGGTGAAGAAGCGCTGCTGGACCTGAGGGACGGCGAGTTCCTACCATTGCCGTTCTTAGGCACTCGTTTAGACGCGCTGGCGGGCATGATGAGAAGTCCGTGGGATATCTACGCAGACAGTGTGCCAGATCGGGCCCCCATCTTGACGCAACCCAAGGTGGAGCAATCATCTCGCCAAGAATCATCGAGCGGCGGTCACGGCTTTCCTTGCCGCCTGCGGCTTATCATTGGCAGATGTCCGGAATGCCGGCATCGTAAGCGTGCTGGATCGTGCAGGGAAAATGCTTCTGTATTCCGCCGCGCTGCACAGCATACTCTCCGAGCGAGAGCTGGCGAACAATTATTCAGAAATAAGAGTTCCGACGAAAAAACCCTGAGTCTCGTTCCCGATGTCGGTGAGGCGTTGCGCGCAGTTCTGTGCAATGACTCCAGCGGGTCCCTCCGCGGAGACCCGGCCGTTGAGCAAGCCTTCACCGACCGTGGGACGCATGACGTGTCATTCGCGGCTGTGCAGAAGGCTCTGTCCAGCGTCCGTGCACGCTTGTCCCTAGCAGGGATCGAGAAGGCGATGGGGCGGCCCCGTTCCCTTTTGCACCGCAACCATAAGGCGCGAAACCGGAGTGCGTACGTGCGCGTCTTCAATGACGTCGTATCGAGCATCGAAACCGATTTGCTCCGGAGCTTCGGCGCCGACTTCGCGCGCCCAGTGCGAGAGCGTAGTCGACCCGCCCGCCGATCCCACGATGAGAGCGTCCGCTCCGAAGGGAAGTGGGCGGGTTGATGATGGTGATTGAGGAAACGATGCCAAAATCCCAGCCACTCGTCCTCCTTCACGCCGAGGAGCAGTTGGCTGTCCCTTCGCCGTCATCGCCAGTGGCGGACGAACTTACCTGGGAGATGCTTGCGCTCGACCGACTTAATCCACTGGTCGCGGCCGCGGCGGCGCTGCTGGGTCTCAGCGCTCAGCTCAAGAGCAGTGCTAGCCATATCGACGTTGAAGCACTGCGCCTTAGGGTGCTGCGGGAGATCGATGCTTTTGAGCGTCGGATCACGCCGCTCGGATTGCCCTCGCGAGCGATCAAGGTCTGCAAATACGCCCTCTGCGCGACCATCGATGACATCGTTCTGAACACAGCCTGGGGCAGCAACAGCGTCTGGACGACGCGCAGCTTGGTGGGATCGCTGTTCAGCGATACCTGGGGCGGCGAGCGCTTCTTCGATCTGCTGACGCAATTGAAAAATGAACCGGCCATCAATATAGAACTGCTGGAGCTGCTCTACTACTGCATGAGGTTGGGCTTCGAAGGCCGCTACCGCGTCACTGCGGGAGGAGCCGCAGAGCTCAGTGTGCTGTGCGAAGACGTCTACCGCCTGATCCGAGCAGCCCGTGGTGACTTCGAGCGCGAACTATCCCCGCACTGGCGGAGGAACTCAAATAATCCGAAGCCACGCCGCACAATCGTTCCAATCTGGGCCGTCGTAGCGTTTGGGGCAGGATTACTCCTCTCGATCTATACCGGACTCCTGCATGCATTAAATGCCCGCGCCGACGCTGTCTTCAACGATATCGCGACATTGCCGCCGAACGGCGTTGTCAGATCGGCGAGAATCGCATTGCCACCAAAGGTTGTTATGAGCAGCGACCGACTGCGTAACTTCCTCGAGCCCGAAATCCGCGAAGGGCTTGTCACTGTGTCCGAGGACCCACAGCAGATCGTCGTTATCATTCGCGCCTCCGGGATGTTCGATTCTGCTAGTCCGGAAGTGAAGAAAATGTTCCTGCCGCTTCTTTTACGAATTGGTCGTTCTCTGAACGGTGAGTCGGGATCGGTCCTCCTGACCGGGCACACCGACGCCATTCCGGTGCAATCACTCGCCTTCCCTTCAAACGATTCCCTTTCGCTCGCGCGTGCGAGCGCAGCTGCCGAGATTATCAAATCCATGATGGATGACCCAGGCCGCGTGCGAGAAGAGGGCAGAGGGAGCGGAGAACCGGTCGCTTCGAACCACACGCCCGAGGGCCGCGCGCGGAACCGTCGGATTCAAATCATCATCACAAAGACACAATGAAGACAAGCCATGCAGTCAATCAAGAAAGCGCTTAGGTGGCAATGGCTCCGTGTCGGCGGGGCGGCGATCGTATGTGCCTTAATCTTCACGCTCGGACCGCATATCTCGGTCGGAGGATTTGCGCCGCTTGACAGCCTTCGCAGCCAGATCGCGGCATCGATGCTGATTCCGGTCGGATACACCGTGATCTACTTGATCCAGTCCCAGCTTTACAAGGTTCAGGCCTATTTTGAAGACCTCGTCCAATCACGAGTGTCGGGAGCGCTGGACGCGGGTGGGGCCGAGCAGAAGAAGGGAGACCCAAGGCCTTCCGACCGAAGTGTGGGGCAAGCCAGCACGCTTGCTGAAAGAGAGCTGGAGGCGATTCGTCATCGTTTCCGCGAGACCCTTACCACACTCAAGGGGCGCCGCTACGCAGGAGGTATCAGCAGGCGGTGGCTCTATCAGCGGCCCTGGTATGTGATGATCGGTCCGCCCAACTCGGGGAAGACCACAGCAATAGTCAATTCCGGGCTCAGCTTTCCGATGGCGGCGAGGTCCGGTCTGAGAGCCGCCGGTGGGTTAGCGGGTACGGAAAACTGCGACTGGTGGATCACCGATGACGCGGTGTTCGTCGACACTGCTGGGCGCTACACGATACAGGAGGGTGATGCAGACCGGGACAAAGCGGTTTGGCGTGGCTTGCTTCGTATGCTCAGACGCTCCCGGCCACGGCAGCCGCTGAACGGTGCCTTAGTCACGATCGCAATCAGCGAGCTGAATTCTACATCCGAGGAAGTGCTCGCCGATCGCGCGCGCTGTATCCGTGAGCGGCTCCTCGAAGTGTACAGGGAGCTTCGCCTGCAACTGCCGATTTATGTGCTTTTCACTAAGAGCGATCTGCTGGCGGGATTTGTTGAATTCTTCGACGATCTGGGTCGCGAGGGGCGGGAGGCGGTGTGGGGGTTCACCTTTGCGCAAGAGGCGTCGGAGGACGAAGGCGATCCGATGGCGTTTGCCGCAGCATACGATGCGCTTGTTGGCCGCCTAAACGAAAGGCTGCTTGAACGAATGCAGCACGAAAGCAACCTCCAGCGTCGTGCGCTCATGTTCGGCTTCCCACAGCAGGTCGCTAGCCTCAAGCACCTGACGCAACAGTTCTTGAAGGAAGCCTTTGGCGGGAATTCGTTCCAGGAACCGCTTATGCTCCGCGGCGTCTACTTCTTAAGCGGCACGCAAATTGGCATGCCCTTCGATCGAGTTGCGAACGCCAGATCTCAGACCTTCGAGATCGCTCAGCCGCCCTGTACAGCGCTTCGTGGCCCGGGCCGTAATTATTTCATCAGCCGGCTGCTGCGCGAAGTCGTTTTCGCCGAAGCTGGGCTCGTCGATGCCAATCACCGCTTCGATCGGCGCCAGCGGCGGATCCGGTATGGCGCCTACACGACGATAGCGGCGGTCATTGTTACCGCCAGCGTCTTATGGACGTTCAGCTATATTCGGAATGTTCAGCTGATCGAGAGCGTTCGCCTAATGGCTGGCAGCTATGCCAGAGGGGCTGAAAAGCTGAAGCTCGACCGGGTTGAGAGTGGCGATCTTCGACCCATCCTGCCACTGCTTCAGCGGCTGCGTGATGCCAACGGCGACAGCGCGGGCGGCCGCCTATCAAGTTCGGGTCTCGACCAGAGTAAGAAAATCAAGGTTCAGACGCTCGCGGCGTACCGCCGCGCCGTGAACACCATCCTGCTGCCGCGGCTGATGTTCCGGTTGGAAACCTTATTGGTCGAGCGGCACGACGATGATCAGTTCGTCTACCAGGCGTTAAAGGTTTACCTGATGCTGGGTCAGCAGGGTCCGCTCCAGCGCGCGGTCGTCAAAAACTGGATGGCTGCCGACTGGCGAGTGATGTTTCCGGCCGAAGCCGATGCCGGCCTGCGCAGCGCGCTCGCTGATCACCTGGATGCACTCATGGAAGGGCCGCTGCCCCATAGTGAGCTTAATGGCGAACTGATCGAGAGGAGCCGCGCGAAGCTCCAGACCGTCTCGATGGCGCGCCGCGTCCTCGACATCATCGCGACCAGTCCCGAAGCCTCGCGGGCGCCAACCTGGCGTCTGGCCGACCATGCCGGGCCGCTGGCGCAGGGCGTCCTGGCTCGCAAATCGGGACAGCCGCTCAGCGAGGGGGTTCCTGGCATCTACACGAGGGCGGGGTTTTACGGAACCTTCCTGCGATTGCTGCCGCAAGTGGCTGACGCTGTCGCTGCAGAAGGCTGGGTTCTCGACTCACAGGTAGTCGCGCCGATTGCAGCCGGTGATGTGAGCCAGAAGCTGCGGCGTTCGGCGGCGGATCTCTACGCTCAGGAGTTCGCGTTGCGCTGGGACCAGCTCATTGGCGATATGTCCATCCGCCCGTCTGGGGGTATCGATGACGCGCTGCGCACCTTGAACACGCTGTCCGCGCCGACGTCACCAATGCGCCTGTTCCTTTTCGCGGCGGCGCAGGAGCTAAAGCTCAAGCAACCACCGGCTCCCGAGGACGGCTTGACGAAAGGTGACAGTGTCCCCCAGGGCGAGGTGTTGCCAAGCGAGCTCGAGGCACTGTTCCGGTCTCAACCGGCCGCGGACACGCCTGAAGCTCACGTCCAGCTCTATATGGGCGATCATTTCCGGTGGCTGCACCAGCTGGTCGAAGTGCCGTCGAACAGCCAAGCGGGCGCGCAGGCGCCGATCGACAGTGCTCTCCGGGATCTCGGCGAACTGTATCGCTCCCTCAGCCAGGCGCAGGGGCTGGCGGGTTCGAACATCTTGGAACACAACGGGCAGGCGGGCGTCGCCATCCAACAGATCGAGGCGGGGGCGGCCGATCTGCCCGAACCCATCCGGCAATGGATCCTCGGCCTCAGCCGCCACAGCTCGGACCTAACCGTCAGCGGCATGAGGCGCGGGTTGGCGAGCGGTTGGGCGGGCGGCCCCGGCGATTTGTGCCGACGGGCTACCGAAGGACGGTATCCCTTCGCGAGCGGATCCCGCCGGGATATCCCTTTGAGCGATTTCGCCCGGCTGTTCGGCCGCAAGGCGGAGATCGACACTTTCTTCGCCGAGAACCTTTCCCCATTCGTCGACAAATCCAAAGGTTCGTGGCAGTTTCGGCCAACGAGCGGTGTCGATTTCCCTATCGGCCGCAATACCTTGGCCCAGTTCCAACGGGCAGCCACGATCCGCGACACCATGTTCGATGATGCCGGCCAGGTGTCAGTTGGATTCCTGCTCACCGTCGCCGAGACCGATCCGTTGACAGACCAGGTGGTGGTAGACATCGACGGCCAGCGCCTCGAACATCGACGAGGAACGGCCGCCGCGGCCATGCATTTCCATTGGCCTACGGCCGGCGGCGTCGGCGGCGCTTCCGTCGCTTTCATCGGTTTTCAAGGCGCCACCCTCTCCAGGAGCGGCCATTGGGCGCTGTTTCGCCTCTTAAATGAGGCGGATAAGCAGCCATTGGGAGGAGGGGACCTTATTCAGGTACGACTGGTGTCCGGTCGCCATTGGGCGGTTTTTAACCTCCAGCCTGACAGCGTGATGAGCCCGTTGTCCCGCAATCTGCTGTCAGAATTCCGATGTCCAGATTTCTTATGAACGCCGGGATAGCATCCGACTGGCGCTGGGAAAGCCCTATGGGGTCACGAGACGCCCACGCAGGTCTGCGGCGGGAGAGGTCGGCATGTCGGTTGCCGGCCGGATCGGAGGCGGTCACGGCTGCGACTGGCGGCGATCGTCGCTTGATCTCGGCGCGCCGCTTTCCCGCTCGACTAGACCGCTGGAGAGCGCGGTCACCTCCATCAGGCAGATCTTCGGGAAGTTGGGTGATCAGATCCTGTCCCACCCTATCAACCGACGTACACTGATCTAGAACAGGAAACTGGAGAGATATAATGGCCGGAATGAAGCACAATAGGACAAGAGCGAAGAAATTTCTGCAGTTGATCGACCAGACGAAGAACAGAGCGGATTTGGAGTTCTGCTTTGCGGTCGGCACGGTTGGCGATCTGCGGAAGCCTGCTGTCCTGGTGAGTAAGAAAAAGCTCAATGGATTGGCACAAACTTTGAAAAACATGCCTTTTGAAGATGATGAGGATAGTAGTAAGGAGAACTTTTCGCTTCTGCGGAGAGGCACGGGCAGGATGAACGAAAACGGCGTTATCCTCGTCAAGTTGGCTGATGGTGGAAAGGCCGGGTTCCCGCAGGTCCAAAAGGTGATGAAGAAGTATTTCGTGAACTTCCGCATGAGGTTGCCTGACATGCAGGAAGCAGGAATCTTAACTGAAGAAGACATTCAGCAGTTTGAGATGAACGCCGAGGAGAACTCCCAATTTCTTCCACCCGACGACTCTGAAGAATTCAATCGGCCGATGACGGCGCTCGATAGCGCGGAAGGGAACTCTGCAGGGAGTGTTGAAGAAACTGAAGAGAGAAGCAAGCGTGAAGGCGGGGCTGAGCTCCTGGAGCAGCTTCTCCCGGAAGTGAAGGAGGGCATTGCCGCCGCGGCCGCGACCATTTCCAATCACGCAGTAAGTCTCAGCGCGCAAATTGGCGCGGGACAGACCGCAGAGTTGTCCCATCTGACCACGAAGATCGCGGATTGGCTGCAACGTGTGCTGGCTGCGACGCCTCCGGAAGAGCAGGAGGCAACGCTGCACAACTTCGCCGGCCGACTTCTGTTGATGCTGGCCTATCCTGAGAATCTGCGAAATCTTCAATATGTGGATGACATGCCCGATGGGGCGGGGCAGGGCGAGACAAACGGCGACCGCCGCGAAGAGGTCGTGGTGAATGGGATCGATCTGAACAGAGTTCCAACGGGCGCTCTCGATCAAGACGAGGTAGTAGAGTCCTTGTTCCGTCTGATCAAGGCAAAGGCTCAGGAGCGACAGCTTTCTTATCCGCTAGAGAACGCGAATTCTGAGAGGATTGCGAAGATAGTGTCGTCGCAATGGCCGAAGGAACTAGGCGATGCAGCCCGTAGGCGCGCGGTTGTGGAGCGTCTGATCGCAGCGGTGGTCCCGCGGCTCGGTAACGATGATCAACTTCTGGTCCTTCTTGGCATCGCAGACCAGCCCGAAAGGACCAAATCCATCGAGAACTCGGTCGAAAGTATCATAGCTATATGGCAGGCTCATCTCGACACTGCCTTGACGCTGCGGGATGAGGTAAAGAGCAAGATCAACCAGATGGTCGATGTGGAAGCCCGCGGCGGAACGTGGAGGTATGTCGACGACATCTTCCTGCAGTTCGGAGGAGAGCTTTCAGATCAGCTCTCCGCCATCACCGAACGCAACGGTGAGGCACTGTCGAGCGCGACCGAGCGTGTCCGAACCACAGTCCAGAAGAAGCTCGATTATCTCAACGGCAGCGACATTGTAGCCATGCTTGACAATCCTCCAATCGACATCGGTCCGGGCACTATAGGGCAGACGCTGCGGGAAGGGCTCGCGGCCATCACCGATGGACTGAAGCGCATCGAAACCTCGCGCGCCGCGCCCGCCGCGTAATAATCGCCTGTCTCGATGCCGGCCGACCCACCGGAAGGCCGGGCGAGCAGGCCATCAACGGCCTCATCAGCGACGGAAGGAGTTCCGCCGCTCAGGTGGGTCAGCGAAGCGGTGAAGGAGCGGCGCACCAACAGAGGCTCTTCTTCATCGGCTGCCGCTTCAACGACCAGATGCTGCGCACCTACGCCCGACGGATCATGACGCGATCCAACGCACCACGTTTTGCGGTGCTGGATGCGGCAGCGCCGACCAACAACCAACGCCGTTTCCTTGCAGCAAGCCCGATCACGCTTATCGACGTGCCGACTGGCGAAGCTGCGGCTAGGTTTATCGGCTGAAAACCAGAGTAGAGAAGGAGTGTTGCGGGTACGACGATACACGAGGATTTCGGAGGTCGGTCGTCGGCACCGACGTCGGAGGCGGATTTGCCGTAAACGTTGATCATCACGGCCGCTGTTTGAAAGTGCCGCTCGCCTTGCTATGAATCCACCCATTCCTTTTTGCACGCATTCCATCCACAAAAACGATTTTACTGCTCAAAACGATTGCCCTTAGAAAACGCTGAAGAGCGCTGTGTAGATTATGTGGAGTTCTAAAAAAATGGGTCCTCAGGTGCGGAGACGATGCTGGAAATTCGACCTGGAGCCCTCTGTCAGTTGCCTGGCCTCGATTGTTATCTTACGCTGGTCGTGATCGGGCAGAATCTTCACCGTTGCTTCTCCCGTTTCAGTGCTGATAGGGCTCTCACAAGAAGCACTGTTCCCTGGTCGACTAACCTGTGAGTGCATCTCCCACAATCACTAGAAGCCAGAGCAGGCGCGCTCGCAGCCGCGAGGACTTGGTCTGCGCCTTTTGCAGGGCCACCAAACCTCGTGATGTTTTCTTGCGGCTGTCGGGCCGAAATATGAAGGATTGAGTGATGTGGATAGGTTAGGCAGTTCTGCTGCAAGCGCTTCGGCCCGGGTTTCTGTGCGGCGTCGCAACAATGATCAAGAAGGTTGCGCAGGATCGGTTGTCGGCAATGTCGCCGCGCCGGTCACTAATGGTATCGGCTTCGACCCCGTGAGCTCTAGCTGCACTGTCAAGCGCCACCCTATGAAACTACGAAGGCCGGTGGCCAGGCCAGAGCGACCTACCTTCCGAAACGAACTGGAGAGCAACATGCTGTGTCTAGGGCTCAGTGGCGGTCTAAGCAAAGATTACGAAAATTCGTCCGATCTACCGAGCACCTTTATGCACGATGGGGCTGCGGTTCCCGTTCGCGACGGGCGAGTGATAGCGGCGGTCGAGGAGGAGCGCCTTAACCGGATCAAGCACTCCAACAA
>NZ_NWTA01000038.1:0-30146 GCF_002531955.1 Rhizobium sp. M10
ACATCGACCGCATCGCGTATTATGCGACCGAGGCCTATTGCAACGCTGTGCTCGAGCGCGTGCGCCTCTCTCACCCAAGTACCCCAATACCGGACGCGAGACTGTTGTTGTGCGGATTACTCGGGCAAGAATTTGGTGCCGAAATTGATCCCTCACGTGTGTCGTTCGTGAGCCACCATATGTCGCACGCGGTGAGCTCGTTTTTCATGTCGGGCTTCGAGCGAAGTTTGGTCCTCTCAATTGACGGCGGTGGAGACTTTCTTTCGGGGCTTTTGGCGATTGGTTCCAGCACGGAGATTGAGCCACTCGTGACATTTCCGGAGAATGATTCTCTAGGGCTGCTATACTTGGAAACGATCCGCTACCTAGGTTATGGCGCGTTCGATGAATATAAGATCATGGGTCTGGCACCTTACGGCAATCCCGCTTCGTACCGCGAGATCTTCGAACAATTTTACGAACTCCTAGACGACGGTGGTTATCGGGTCCATCTCGACCGAGTTGGTCCTACGTTGCTCAGTAACATTCAAATACGCCAGAAAGGCATGCCGTTCACGCAGCAGCATAAAGATGTGAGTGCTTCACTGCAGGAAGCACTGGAACGGATCGTGTTCCACGTCCTACGGCATTACACCAAGGTTACGGGCATCGAACGACTGTGTTTGGCCGGAGGAGTGGCTCACAACTGCACTTTGAATGGCAAGCTGCTGTACTCGGGGATGTTTGACGACATCTTCGTGCAACCGGCTGCCCATGACGCTGGCTGCGCACTAGGCGCCGCATTGATGGCGTCTCATGATCTGGGGCATCCGGCACCTCGTGAGCGTTTGCAAAACGTCTATTGGGGACCCGACCTGGAGAGCGAAGGAAGCGTGGAGGAGGAACTTTTTGCTTGGGGCCAGCATCTCGAAATTGAACGGAGTGATGACGTGACAGGCAAAGCAGCCGAATGGATTGCGGATGGCGCCGTGATCGCCTGGGTGCAGGGGCGTTCGGAGTTCGGTCCACGGGCGCTAGGCAACCGGAGTATTCTTGCTGATCCGAGGCCGGCGTCAAACAAGGATCGAATTAATATGATGGTCAAGAAGCGGGAAGGCTACCGCCCATTTGCTCCCTCGGTATTGGAGGAGGACGCCGTGGAATTTTTTGATCTGCCAGGTACCTTGCGCAAATTTCCTTTTATGAATTTCGTAGTGTCTGTGCGCGAACCCAAGCGTAGTTCGCTAGGCGCCATCACGCACGTAGATGGTACGGCTCGTTTGCAGACAGTGTCACGCGAGACAAATCCCGCATATTGGGAGCTAATCAATGCTTTCGGGAAGCGAACCGGCGTTCCGATCTTGCTCAACACGTCGTTTAACAACAACGCCGAGCCGGTAGTGGATTCGGTTAGGGATGCCGTAACGACTTTTTTGACGACCGACCTGGATGCACTTGTGATCGGTCCATTTCTCGTCAAGAAGCGAATCTCAACGATGGAGGAGTGGAATAAACTAGCAGTTTCCTTGCCACCTTACGCAAGTCTCCATCAGGCGCGTGCATATTCCACCCTGGATCGGCAAGAGACTGTATGTGAGATCCGCACAGGCGCCTCCAGCCTGCAGGCCGTGCGTATTTCACCGGAGTTGTTTGAACAGCTAATTAGGATTGAGGGAGAAGCCCTGGTTGGCGACATTTTGGATGGAATCGCGCCTGTTTCAGGTAGTCGTGAGACTTTCCTAAATGAACTTCGGCAGATTTGGGAGCAGCGTTGCATATGCTTAAGCCCGGTACGTGGCCGCAAATCACAGGTATCCGTCCCCGCTGAGGCCTCGGTGACTAGTGGGCTTTCAGCATAGCTTGGGGTCGCGTCGTTACGCCAAACAAACTCGCGAATAGCAAAGCCCGCGACCGACAATGCGCCGTGCCCACCTAATCGCACGGCGACGCGTCAACAACCATGTCGAAAGAAGGGCCAAATGGCTCGGTATTTCAGTGATATCCTGTCCGAGCTCGTTCAGCAGGGGCACTTCGAAAAGTTAAGGAGACTGTGATGGATCCGGTGTGTGAGTTAAACGTACATCGACAGATCGTTTCGCTTCTCGATAAGCCTAACCCTGTAATCTTTGACATTGGGTGCAATGACGGAAGCGATGCTCAACGCTTTCTGCGCCTTCTTCCGAGCGCCCAGCTCTATTGCTTTGAGCCAGACCCCAGAGCCGCTGCACGCTTCAAGGAGAAAATGGGTTCTGATCGGGATCGGATGAGGCTATCCGAGGTTGCGATCAGCGACCGAAACGGGATGATCGAGTTTCATCCCAGCAATGGCAATGACAGCGCTAAGGAATGGGATCTCTCGGGCTCGATACGCCGTCCCAAGAACCATCTTTCTGAGTACGAGTGGGTTCGGTTTGACCCTCCGATTTCGGTTGAGACTAGGTCCTGTTGACAAAGTGGATTCCCAAATCAGCCTAGGCGTGATTCAAGACTGCTTTTTAGGAAGCAGCTATGGCACGAGGCGATTTGAGTGATGAGGAATGGCGGATTGTCGAACCGCTATTGCCGACCGAGCGTGGTCGCAAGTCTCGGCCATCCCACGACAACCGCCGCTTTTTTAACGGGATGCTCCATGTTCTGCGCGTCGGCTGTCCGTGGCGCGATATGCACGAGCGATATGGAAAGTGGAATTCGGTCTATGTTCGTTTCCGCCGCTGGGCCGAACAAGGTGTTTGGGACGCACTTCTGGAAACGCTTGTCGAACTTGGATTGACCGATGACTGGCAACATATGATTGACAGCACCACGGTTCGCGGCCATTCGCAGGCTGCGGGCGCTAAAGGGGGACTTATAAGGAGGGTTTTGGTCGATCACGCGGCGGCTTTACGACAAAAGTCCATGCCCGCGCAGACGGTCAGGGACGTCCTCTCGGCTTTGTCCTGACAGGTGGCGAGGCTTCTAATTATAGCTAGCGCCGTTCCAGCGCTTCTTACCATACCCGTTGGCAAACCTAAATCATTCCTTGCTGACAAGGGCTACGACGGCGACTCCGCCCGCGAAGAGTTGCTGATCCACGGCATTCGGCCCGTGATTCCGCCAAAAGCGAACCGGAAAGACCCGCCTTCCTGCGACTTCAAAGTTTATAAAGACCGCAACCGCATCGAACGAATGTTCAACCGGCTCAAACAGCTCCGACGGATTGCCACCCGTTACGACAAGACCCGAACTTCCTTCGAAGCGTTCCTTTTGCTGGCCGCCGCAAAAATCTGGCTGCCGCACTTCATGGAACGCCTTTAGCCCAGCAATGGCTCAAATCGCCTGTAAGCCCACCATCGCCTATCAACCGGAACCTTCGGTCCATCCGATGGTGGGGATGTGAAGACAGTCATTATTGTTTCATAACCGAAATCCGAGATGACCTCGGATGCGACTACCTCCATGCGTTCGCGGTCATCATCGCTGAAATCGGGATCGACCAAGAATTCGAGGACAATCTCGTTGCCACTCCAGCCACACGTAACGGCGGCGAGCGTCGATGATACGGCCCCGAGCAAGGCGCGTTGCACACTAAGTCGAAGTCGTATTTCCCGATCAGCTCCAGACATCAAATCCTCCGTTAGGAGCCATCTTATCGCATTATCACTGCTGACTTTGTCAACAGGACCTAGGAGTGGAGGGTGACGTTTTGCTTAAAAACACAAGCCTATAGCCGGTTCCCTTTTTGGGATTCAAGAACCGCGCCGAGTTTGCCGGAGGCTTCAACTCATGAGAGATTGGAGCCGATATGAGCAAGACAACGAACAAATTCTCGCCTGAAGTCCGTGAGCGTGCCATCCGCATGGTGCTGGATCACGAAGCCGAGCACCCCGCGCGGTGGGCTGCCGTTTCATCTATCGCGGCCAAGATCGGCTGCTCGCCGGCCACGCACGCTGCACGAATGGGTGAAGAAGACCGAGGTCGATAGCGGTAAGCGAGCAGGCCGGCCGAACGATGTCGCCGAGAATATGAATGCTCTTGAGCGGGAGAGCCGCGAGCTTCGTCAGGCCAACGAGATTCTGCGCAAAGCGTCGGCGTATTTTGCCCAGGCGAAACCTGCCACCGGAAAAGACGCTCGACAGCTTTGATTTTGATGCAGTCCCTATGGTCTCCAAGGCCCAGGTCATGGCCATTGCCGCTGCGACAGCTGGGTCGCGAAAGGTGCCAATATCCTCATGTTCGGTCCGCCGGGCGGCGGAAAGAGCCATCTCGCCGCGGCCCTCGACCTCGCGCTGATCGAGAACGGTTGGCGGGTGCTGTTCACTCGCACGACCGACCTCGTCCAGAAACTGCAGGTCGCACGGCGTGAACTCCAGATCGAATCCGCCGTCGCAAAGCTCGACAAGTTCGATCTGCTTATCCTCGACGACCTGGCCTACGTCACCAGGACCAGGCCGAAACCCGCGTGCTCTTCGAACTCATCTCCCAAGATATGAGCGGCGGTCCATCATCATCACCGCCAATCAGCCCTTTGGAGAATGGAACCTCGTCTTTCCGGACCCGGCCATGACGCTTGCCGCGGTAGACCGACTTGTTCATCACGCTACGATCATTCGAAATGAACGTCGAAAGCTAATGGCGACGTTCCGCGATGGAAGCTAAACGTGGTCGACCCAGCCGGCTTGCGGCCATTACCTCTATCTCATTGCAAACGATGACACTGAAACGTCAGGAATCCGGTCTTCTCCATACAAGGCAGCCGATCGAACAAAATGTCGTAGCCTGACGGGAGACGCAGGGGTGTCCCTCCCGCACGCGGCGCCCTTTGCTATCCCGGATGAAGGGGATGGCGGCAACGACATGCGCAAGCCCACTGAGGATAGAAGGACTGGGTGAAAAGGCGCCCCTGAAAACAGTGGGTTTGGCGACACTTGTTGGCTCGGGCAGGCAAGACGTCGTCTACATGCATCAAATGGATGACTCGCATTTAAACAATAGATTTCACCAATTTTCGCGGATGCTCCATAGACGGCCGTCTCCACTCCACCGGGTATGATCCGTTGAAAGGCTCTCAACCAATCCAACAACGCCTGTAGCCCCGAAGCACTGGCGGCGGGAATGGCATCAATCCTACCTGGTATCGCCTGGCCTTAGTCGAAGAAAGGAAACGTCTCATGAAGGTTATTGGTTACTACGTCATCGTTGCAGCGTTGCTCGCATTGACATTGCGGGCCGGGCCGTCACTTGCAGCAGATGATCGTAACCAAGATTGTGGCCCGGCGGCAAGTGACCCCCGCGCAAACCTGAATGGTGCTGACAAAGCCCATTCAGCGGAGCACACTCAAGACTTCAATTGCCAAGATACTCCTGCCGAAGAAGGTGAGTGCTACGAGTGCGTCTTACCCCCCGAAGTACATATTGAAGGCGCCGAAGTGATCGACGTCGCAGACCGAAACCTTTATCCGCGGAAAACACTGCTACTCGCCAGAATGATCAGGCACCACTGAATCGTGTCGGTTGAAGGTAGCAGTAAGACCATCAAAGCCACGGCGGCTGGAACATCGATACTTTCTCAATTTTAGGCGACCCTTTGCTTGCTGATCTCTCGTGGCGGCGCACACTGCGAGACCAAGCCTTTTCACCTTTTATCTCGCCACCTCGCTATGGATGAAGACATGCGGTTCAAGGGCCTTGATCTGAATCTCCTCGTCGCACTCGACGCCTTGATGACCGAGCGTAATCTCACGGCGGCAGCGCGCAGCATCAACTTGAGCCAACCGGCCATGAGCGCGGCCGTCGGCAGGTTACGCACCTATTTCAATGACGACCTTTTTACCATGGTCGGTCGCGAACTCGTTCCAACCCCGCGTGCGGAGCGGCTCGCGCCTTCGGTCCGCGAGGCTCTGCTTCACATCCAGGTTTCGATCATATCCTGGGATCCGTTTTGCCCTGCTCAATCGGATCGCTGCTTCAGAGTCATTCTTTCCGATTACGCCGCACTCGTTTTTTTTGAAAAGGTCGTGACGCGTGTCGCCCGAGAAGCGCCCGCCGTCAGCTTCGAGTTGCTGCCGATCGCCGATAACTACGATGATTACTTGCGGCGCGGTGACGCCGATTTTCTCATCTTTCCGGAATTGCTCATGTCGCGCGCACATCCTAAGGTGGCGTTATTCGAGGAGACCCTCGTGTGCGTGGGCTGCCGCTCGAACAAGCTACTCTCGGAGCAACTTACACTCGAGAGGTATATGTCGATGGGGCACGTTGTGGTGAAGTTTGGGAACGCTGCTTCCATCGAGGAATGGTGTTTGCTTGGGCACGGGCTTAAGAGACATGTCGAAGTAGTCGTGCAGGGCTTCAGCATGGTTCCGTTCATGCTTTCAGGGACCGAGCGCATAGCGACAATGCCCTTACGCCTGGTCAAGCAGCTCGAAAAGACAATACCCCTGCGGATCGCTGACCTTCCGCTACCTTTGCCCGCGTTCACACAGGCCCTCCAATGGCCCGCGCTTCACAATAGTGATCAGGCAAGCCTCTGGATGCGGGACGTGCTATGCCAGGAAGCATCCCGCATGCCTTCGCCCCATGAGGTAATGAGACGTCTCAGGATTTCCTAGCATTCTTTCGTGGTTTTGTCGTTCGGCGTGATTCATGGCGTCGGAATGAGGAGCCTCTTTGAAACGCCGCCGCTACAGTCTCACGGATGATCGATGATCCTGTCGCCGCTGGCCCAACAGCCGCGCTGACTGACGACCAAGTATGGAGGAACTGGACAGATGCTCTCCTACGCCCGCCGTTCAGCCGACCAATGAAACAACCTCCTCGACAGTTTGTCGACGACGCAAGTCGAAGGTTCACGCAGCTCCAATCGACATTAGCAAGGAGCGGCAAACCAACCCCTAATATGGGACGGGTTCACCACATCCGAGCCGTGGCGCCAGATTGCCCTCCGGTAATACCTCAACGTCTTTATTTTTGCGGCAGAACATTCTCACTGCCCTTTTCCACCTGATCGATCACGAGCAGCTTTACCGGCTCGGTGCCGTTGTTCGCCCCTTTATGCCATATGCCCCAGGACTCGACGATAAAATCCCCTGCCGTGAAAATGCTTTCTTTCCCAGATTCTGTATTGGTGACCGTGATCTCCCCCGAAAGCACATAGCCATAGCGCTGATAGCGATGCTGATGAATTGGTAACGTCGCACCGGGCGCAATCTCATAAATCGAAGCGATGACCTCGACATCCTTCCGTGGAACGATGATGGGCTGACCGGCAATCGTACGATCGGTCCTTAAGATAAGCGTAGCCGCGACCGCTTTGTTTTCGAACGCGTTCGCGGGACACGCCAGAGCAAAGAGCGCCGTAGCGATTGAGATGACCTTCATTTGCTTTTCTCCTGATACACGCCGGATCTTCCTGAAGGGTGTTTGCTTCCGAGTTCGGCCAGTTGCAGAGCGAAAAACCTGCATCGTCTCGCCGGCGCCGACATGGGTTCGTTTGTTCCCGGACTATGATGATTATCTTCAGAGCTCTGCGGGTCTTTTCAAGACACTGCATCGCAATACCCCTCCTGGCGTGGTGGCGAGTGGCGTCAAGACATCAGGCGCCGACGCAACAGCGCTGCCGACAGGAAGAACGGCAAAAGCGCGTAGATGCAAAGCGCGCCTATATGCAGGCCCATGCTGCTCGCGGGGCGCCCAAGCATTGCCGGGCGTATGAGGTCGATCGCATGCGCTAGAGGCAAGAACTGCGCTACCTGCTGAAAAGTCTGGGGCAGTTGCGTGATTGGAAACACCGCGCCGCACAAGAACAGCATTGGTGTGAGGACGAGCGTCTGGTAAAAAATGAAATACTCGTAACTGGGCGCAAGCGCCGTGACTACCATCGCAAGGCTCGCGAATGCAAATCCAGTGAGCATGATAATTGGCAGCACATAGACGACTGATGGCCACGTCGCATAGCCTAGCACGGTGGCGACGATTATGATTCCCGTACCGGCAAGAAATGCCTTGCTCGCTGCCCATGCCAACTCACCCAGGATGATGTCCCCAAGTGTCATTTGTGTGTAGAGCATGGCTTCCCAGGTGCGTTGGGCGTGCATTCGCGTAAAGGCCGCGTAAATCGTCTCGAACGTCGCAGACGTCATCGCGCTTGTCGCCACCATGCCGCCCGCCAAGAATGCAACGTAGGTTGTGCCGTCAACGCGACCCACAATAATTCCGAGGCCAAGGCCGAGGCCAAACAGGTAGATCATAGGATCGGCCAGACTTCCAACAATTGACGCAAGTGCTACTTTCTTCCATGCCAGATAGTTGCGTCGCCATATCGCAATCCAGTTAAAAGCGTTGGCGGGCAGAGCCGCAGCACAACCTTCATCCATCGTTCACTTCTCCATCTCGCGCCCGGTCAACCGCAAAAATACATCCTCAAGATTCGGCGGACGCTGCAGAATGCGCAAGCCCGCGCGCTGCCGTAACCGCACACGCACCTGCTCCGGGTCGGACACATAGCAAAAAAGGGTCTCGCCGCTAATTTCGATGCGATCGGCATATGGCCCGACCAGCGATTCCAACTCATGCGGATCGCCGCCGTAGATCTCAATGACTTCGCACCCGATCAGTTCATCGATCAGGTCATGCGGACGCCCTTCGGCAATGCTGCGACCTCCTTCGAGTACGCAGAGTCGATCGCATAACCGTTCGGCTTCTTCCATGAAATGGGTGGTCAAGATGATCGTTTTGCCGCGCGTAAGCAGGGAACGCAGGCGCTCCCAGATCAGGTGGCGCGCGTGCGGGTCGAGACCGGTGGTCGGCTCGTCCATGACAAGTAGCTGCGGGTCATTGATCAACGCACGCGCTAGCGTCAGGCGCCGCTTCATGCCGCCTGAAAGTTCAGACACACGCGCATTCACCTTGCTCTCTAGGCGTGCAAACTCAAGGAGCGACGACATGACCGCCTCGACTTTGCGTGTATTCATGCCGAAGTAGCGGCTGTAGACCAGCAGATTCTCGCGCACAGTGAATTCAGGCTCAAGGTTGTCGAATTGCGGCACCACGCCGATACCCTTTCGCGCCAAGCGAGCCTGGGCAGGCACCGGCACGCCGAGCACGGTAATCTTCCCCGCATCAGGGGCTGTCATGCCAAGGATCATGCGTGCGATCGTGCTCTTGCCCGCGCCGTTCGGTCCAAGCAGCCCGAAGCATTCCCCCGGGGAAACGCGGAACGATAGCGCGCTGACCACGGCCTTGTCGCCATATGTCTTACTTACGTCGGAAAAATCTATTGCGGTCATGAACATGCGCTCATCTGACCGTCGGGCGCCGTTGACCGGCATTTCTTCGGTTGGTTGGGTTCTTCCTGGTCCATCGCACCGTATGTGTTCATTGCGTCTCCATTAAAGGGCTGCAGCAGAATCCGGGAAAACGCCTCGTCCGTGGTAATTGGCACTCGTGTTGCAGAGCAGCCGAATGTCCCTGAGCTTGTTACATTCGAAGAGTAGCTCGGCGCCTTCACGGAGAGAGTGCCTGGGATGGTCTGAAATCGTGCAGATTCATCGAGATGGACAACAGCCGGAATTCTGTCCTGGCATCTCATCCGGGTCTGATGGTTAAACAACATTTCGCAATCCGGAGTTCGAGGGCTGACTATATAAGGCGCACGGGTCCTCCAGGCAGATCGGCGCCACGAGGCGGAGCCACGGGCTGCGGTGGCCGCGCGGCACCTATCACGAGGATAGTTCTTGCAGGGAAATGCCCTGTCATTGGAACGAGACCGGAGCCCTCGACGGATTCGAGAGAACTTTCAGCATTGCACCCCAGCCGTCGATGATGATTTGATCAAGAACGCGTGGATCCGGACCGTGTTGCGCCAAAGCGGCGCCAATCGCGTCGAGATTGTCGACAGTTTCATATCGCGGGTTGCTGCCCCGCTTCTCCTGCTCGACGCAGAAGGCGAGCCACCCATTCTCGACAAGCGCGTCCGCTCCGTCATGGGTCAATTTGATACCACAGATGCGCATAGTGTCTCCATGTCTGAACGTCGAGGGTTGAGCCGTTAGGAGGCAGAAAACGGATTTCGGAAACAGGCGAGCAAGCAATCTTCGTTGACCGACTCACCCCGACACTCAAGCCGCTCTACCTCGAGCAAAGTTTCGTTCAGCATGCCGAGGATCGTCTCAGCACCAGCAACGTGGCCCCAGCGACGACAGTTGGCGTCGCGCGCCGATCCGAAAACCAGATATCCATCTGGCGCAAGCATCCGCACTAAATTCCGAACAGCCCCTCTCATCTCGGCTATTCCTCCGATGTAGTAGAGCACTTCCGCCACAACGATCAGATCAAACCTCTCGTCAGGTGAAAACTGTTGAACATCAGAGACTATCCAGCTGATGTGCGGAGAACCCCTTATGCGTCGACGCGATCTTTCTATAGCCTGAGGCACAACATCGATCACGGTGAGCCGTTTGCAGTGGGGGGCTAGCTGCACCGTAAATGCGCCGGCAGCGCATCCCACTTCGAGCGCACTTGAGATGGATCCCTGGGCAAGCGCCAAGCGGAGCATTTGCGTGTGACGCTCACGCTCGAATGGATTGGCGTCGAGTCCCCATGGATCGGGTGCAGCCAGTTCCCGATTCAGCAATTGATAATTGTCGCTCTGTGTCAACTCGTTCACCTCGGTAAATAGATCTTACTCGTCGCTGCACATGCAGTCAGACGTCGTTCGCCTGGCAGGATGGCGGGCGGGCTTGAGCCTTCGAGGCGCTGTCGCATGTCCAGAACATTCTGTAGTGCGTGCATCAGCCGTCGGATGTTGATTCGAGTTGCCAGCAGAGCTGCGCGACAGCCAGTCGCTATTGCTCAGCGTGCACAGCGCGTAGGCTTTCAAGGGCAGTAGCAGAAAAATATTGATGAATGTATGCAGAGAGAATCCGAGGAACCGTAGTTGGCGGGCCCGAAGCGCTACAACGCTGCAGCGGATCATCGTCATGGCCACAATCATCTGGGCTGCCAACCAAGGCGCGGTGCCCGTCAATGCAAGCTGTGCGAGTCCCGTCAGCACTGATAGTGCCAGAAGCAGCGGTCCGAGGTTCTGTCCGACGACGTCGAGCGTAAGGAAGCGATTGAGGGTGGGCAGCAGGCGCAGCCCAAGCAACGTGTCCCGGAACGTGCTCCGCGCCCAGCGTAGTTGTTGGCGCAGATACGGTCCTAGCTTGTTCGGAACGACTGTCGCTGCGATGGCGCTCGGCACGTACTCTGTTCGAAAGCCTGCCTTCAGCATGAGAATGGTGAGATGCCGATCCTCACCGAAATCGCTTGGCTTTCCCCGAAAATACTGTGACTCGTACTGGTCAAGCAGCGAAGCGAGCGCAGAGCGACGGTACATAACACATGGACCGCAGCAGCACATAACGGCACCGAAGCGAGCTTGTGCCGCACGCTCCTCGTTGCAAGCCAGCCAGTACTCCATGTCGATCAAACGGGTCAGCCAACTGTCGTTTCGGTTGCGGGCCGTCAACTGTCCCATGGCCGCGCCGACAGCCGCATCTTGCATTTTAGGCACGAGCTTCCTGATGACATCAGATGCGAGGATCGTGTCGGAGTCGACGTTTAACACCATATCTCCAGCAGAGCGGCGTATCGCAGCGATCTGTGCCTTCCGTTTGCCGACATTCTGGGGAAGCAGGAGAATATTGAATCTGGGGTCTCGCGCGAAGGCCTCGTGCACAAGTCGCAAAGCCTCGCGATTTTCGGAACCGTCATCAACTAGGTAAACCTGCAGCCTTCCCCCGTATTCCTGACCCGCAATAGAAGCCAGGCACTCCGAAAGCGTGCGGGGATCCTCGTTGAAGCTTGGCACGATGACATCTACGCTGGGCAGCTCGTCAAAGCCGCCCAAGCCGTGGGACGCCAATGAAACATCGGTCGGCAGAGAATAAACGGCCTGCATGCTTTTATATGCAGTCGAGAGAAGTGCATAAAGCGAGACGGCGACAGTGCTGGTTGTGTCAAGCATATCCATCGGATCTTCAGAACTCCCGAGGAAGCGAGCGAAATACAAAGCCGCGATCATGCAAAGCTGGAATTATGCTAGATAACGCCATGATAGTCTGGTGGCGCAGACTGTGGTCAGCTCCTTGCTGCATTTCACTGGAGGGACAACCGTCGTGCAAGAGCACGATTGACCCCGGCCGGACAGACTGCAGCACATCATTAACAATGGCGTCGGCCCCGGGAAGAGACCAGTCTCGCGGATCTACCGACCAGTGCACGGCAGTGAGTTCCGCATTCGCCGAAGCCTTGAGCACTTCTTCGGTCCAGATGCCGTAAGGAGCTCGGATGTGCCGCACCACCGCCTGAGGCGACGCCATTTTTATGGCTCTGTTTGTCTCGAGTATCTGACGTTGCACCTCGTCGGGTTCGCAGTCAGACAGGTCTGGATGCGTCATTGTGTGGTTGGCGACTTCATGCCCCTCTGCAATCATTCGCTGGATCAATTTCGATTGATCGGCCAGGAACTCGCCGATGACGAAGAATGTTGCCGGCACCCGGTGTTCAGCCAGAATATCGAGAATCTCCGGTGTACAAAATGGATGCGGACCGTCGTCGAACGTCAAATAAACGCTGTGACGACCAGTGCCGTCATCGCGCTCACCGTGCACTTCGCACGAGCAATCGAGGTGCGTCATTGCTCTCGTCCTTTCCGGTAAATTATCCTGGTGGCCATTCGGAGACCGGCCGCCCAAAGGTAGGATGATGACGCCACGCGTGGACGCAGGTCGAAACGCGCGTGTGGCAGCGTGTAGCGTACGCCGTTTCCCAAAATAGCGGTCACCAGACCGCCTCGTTTGAATCTGTCAATACGCGGCTCGTTGCGGACTGTACCGAGTGCGAATGTAAATTCCCTCGACATGGTCGGAGTTGCGATTCCTTTTCCGCAACGGTTCCCAACGCACGTAAATCGCATGCAAAGGCCTCATAATCTTTGCCGATTTGCCAAAACGATCGATCTTGCGATCAAAGTGACGATTGGTCGCGAACCCCGACCTATCGACGATTGCAAGATGATGCAATGGGCTGATCGAACGCTTATGCTAGCATTACATTCCAAAGCCACACATTTGACCCCTCTACACCACTGGCGCGCCATCGACGACTTGATTTCCGTCAAGATGCTCGTCTAATGGATCATGCCATTCAATTCGTAAAATCGATTGTTTGGATGATACCCATCCACGCCATAGATAAAATTCGAGCCACAGTTCCTGCTAACGGACCGAGCCTGTTGTCGTGGCTGACGCCGGATTTCCGTCGTCGCTCCCTTGACGAACTTATCATGGCTCGGCATTGGCGGCTTTCTAACCTACTCTGGGTAAAGCTCCGGAGCAGATTGAAACCTTCCGGAAGCCTGAAAGCGCCGGATAGAATTGATCGGCTATGGCTGTCAAACGACTCGAGGAACTAGTCCCACTTGCCGAATTGAAGAACGGACCCCATCGGTTTGCGTTTCGTTAGATCCGAGCACTGGCCCCAATCTTCCGCAGACGGTCGGAGCGTCGCTTTTGGCTAAGCCGATAACTGTCGCCCGGATGGTGACCACCGTCGAGAGGTGAAAGCAGGCGGTCCAATAATGCTGTGACGACCACGCGACTATGGATCGAGCTGTTGTCGTAGCGCGGAACACATTTGGAAAACAAACGGGCGCGATGGGCCTCCAAGTGGAGGTAACCGAGCTCGTCTGAATCAACAACCTGGGCCGCGGCACGATCATCGACTGCTTGTCCAGCGAGCCGCAGTTGTGAGACTCGCCAGCATCGCCGCCACGGTGGCAGCCGTGACGCAATGGTGGCCACACTTATCCATCAAGCGGATGGAGATTATCCAAACAATCGATTTTACGGATTCCCCAGGATGCTCCAGAAGACGCATGAAATAGAGATCAGGTAGCGGGAAAGGACGGGAATTGGCTAGATCGGCGCCACCCTCGATGAATCGGCGAAGCGCGCCAACATGAGCCGTACCGCAACGTAAGCTCCGGCCTCTCGCTCCGAGCCAAGTGCGATGCCGATGGGTTGGATCGGGTGCGAGATAAACGACTGAACGATGACGGAGGGCTATGCGGCGGCTTCAATGCCCGGACTGAAAAGGCGTATGGCGCCGCAACTTCCAGTCTGGCGTAAAATGGTAAATCTGTGCGACGAAGGGTCATGCATAAAATTGGCGGGAATCACGAGCGTTGATGCAGGTCCGGGAATTGATATGCAAAATTTCAGCAGGATTTAAGCCGATGCGCTTTTCCAGAACAAGGCAACGAACATGCTCGCTGGCGACCTGAAGAGGGATCGGTATGTTGTTTCTCGACGGCGGACTGGTTTCGGTGATTGTCTCTGGTCGCTGGCGGCAGCTTGGCGCTATGCACAGCGAACGGGGCGGACGCTGGCCATCGATTGGCGTGGCTCCTGCTATCTCAATCAACCGTTCACGAACGCTTTTACGGTGTTCTTCGAGCCGATTCAAGATATTGCTGGCGTACGGGTTATTTGCGATGACCAGATCAACCAGTTCTCATTTCCGGGACCGTTCTTCCCATCATGGTGGAACAAGCCCTCAATCGAGAGCGTTTACCGCCCCGATGAGCAAATTTTCCGGGAACGTGACGAACTGACCGAGCTTCTTCAAGCCCAGGACGATACTGATGCCAACACGGTAGTCTGTGATGCCTGTTTAATGTGGCGGTGCGACCAAGCTGCCGAACGCCAGATATTTCAGAGCCTCAACCTTAGACCTGAAATTCAGGCTCGTATTCACGCCATCTATCAGGAGCACTTCAAGGGGCGCAGTATCATCGGTGTGCACGTACGGCATGGCAATGGCGAAGATATAATGGACCATACGCCCTACTGGGCCGATCCGGAGTTGGCCTTACGCCAGGTGTGCACTGCCATCGAGAAGGCCAAAGCGCTACCGCATCGACGCCCTGTGATGGTTTTCTTGTGTACGGACAGCGCGCAGGTACGGGACCATTTACTCGGTGTGTTCCCCGATCTAATCACTATCCCGAAATGCTTCCAGGCGGCCCAGGCCGGGCCATTACACAGTGCATCGCTGGGAGTGGACGGTGGTATCTCTGCTCTTACAGAGATGTACCTTCTCGCCCGATGCGATACGGTAATTCGCTTTCCGCCGACCAGCGCCTTTACGCGCTATGCCCGTCTCTTCGTGCCACGTGTTATTGAGTTCGACTTGAAAAATCCGACTCGCTTGATCTTGACTGATGAATCGTCCGAGCATGAGCCGGCTTGATGAACCGGCACTCCGCTGAACAAATTCTCGGCGCCCTCGCAGGATTGAGGAGAGGTGTTCACTGGATCGCGATGTGGGCGCAGCACCCGACGAGACAAGGCCGGGGCGCATCTTCTCCTAGCGTCTCGCGCGTCCAAAGGCTTGCCGGATCATTGTTGTGAAGGGTAGCTATTGGGCGCCTTCGGTGAATGGAAACGGCACCGTGCGCTCGACCCGCACCATTGGCATAGCAAGCTCGCACGTCGGCGATTCCGATGGGATGAGGACGTTCGCGCGCCACAGCCTCGTCGGCGCCTTAGCCGACGCCCTGCCTGATGCGAGGGCGTTCGTCGGGCTTGGTCGACAGATCGCCATCAAGCTGATTTCGTGCTCTATGCGGTCGTGGGCGTGGCCGGTGCCGTTCTTTATTCCCGCATCCCGACACGTCTGGCAAACCGCGCGACCACAGAAGCCGCCGCCGCGCTAGGTCCTTAGCGCCCATCGTCCTTGCAACTCGCAACTCACTCAGCCTCGACGCATTCGCAGGCGTGATAACGCCGGCTGCGAAAGACAGAAGATGCACTGTTGTAGTCTCCGGCTCCCGCCGCTGCTTGCATGACGGCTTGCGCCAGTCGTTGACAAAACTCAATTGGCCAGCCAGCATTTCCGTTGCCCGGCCATTTGTAATGATTAAGTCTGAGGTGGTGCCATGCCTCGCATGATCAGGTTCATACTCACGCGTTTGGCGACGGGGTTCGCAATTGGATCCGCCGTGGGCTTCTTCGTTTGGCAAAATGGATTTGCCGCGGCAGGCACGCTTGAGAATTATCTCGCGAAGGGCCTGTTCATCTACCTCTTCGCAAGCACCATCAGCATGGGTTATCTCGCGACGGCCCCTCGAAGAATAGCGCCGGACGCTCTCCGTCGCATGTTGGTGCTCGTTGCGCCCGTTCGTCTGCACTTCCCTATTAAGCCCGCCAGTCCGACGGTATCCGCATGTGTCGTCAGCGCCACCGTTGATGCGGACAAGGCCTGAAGCAAGCGATGAAGACAGTCGAGATCACAAAAACAATCCGTCCTGGTGCTTTTTTGCGCCTGGCCATAACGGAGCAAGCGATCGCCATATTGACGGTTGTCGAATTCCGGCGCGGTTATCGCCCTGCCCCGAGGTCAGCACGCCTTCCGCAGCAGATCGACGCTGTCAACCACGACGACCCTGCCTCTGACTTCGACCCCTGCAGGACCGAGGGCAGCGAAAGCCCGCGAAAGGGCTTCGGGCGCAACCCCGAGTTTGCCGGCCAGAATTCTTTTCCGGTAAGGCAGGCGAAAGGTGGCCTGCGATGCTGAGGCCGGGCAGCGGCTGACGAGGTAATTCGCAACACGCTGTGCAGCCGTGTGCAGCCGGTCTCCCGCTATGCAATCCATGGCACCGAGCAGATGCCGGGCCATGATGCGCATGACGTTGCGACGCATGACGGGGTCCCGGTCGGCAAGCGCCCGCAACTCCACAAGGTCGAACAACGCGACCTCTGCGCCGTCGGCGGACCATGCGCTGTAGGTGTAGGAGCCGCCTGCCGACAGGAGATATTCACCGAACGTCTCACCCGGTTCGCAGATGCAGATATCTGCCTGGCGCCCCGCGGATTCCGACTTCGAAAGTCGCACGAAGCCGCGCATCACGCAATAGACGAACGACGCCTGCTGGCCCTCGGCGATGATCCGCTCGTCCGGTGCGAAGATCTGGAACTGAGCCGTGTCGGCCAGTTCTTCTATCCTTGCTTTGTCCAGGCCGTGAAACAGGTCAGATCGCAAAAGTATGGGATGTCTCGATAGCATCGATCTTCCTTTCGTTTCGGCCGTGAGCGGTTCAAGGTCTTTTGCAATCGGTTTCGTCCTCGACGAGGATTCGCCAAGCTGCTCCTTCAAGGTCCTCGTACTGGCGGCTCGTCAGCGACCAGAGGAACGCCAGGAGACCCATTCCCCCCATCAGCAGTGCGATCGGCATCAGATAGATCAGCATGTTCATGCGGTTTCAACTTCCGCACGTCCGCCGGCAAGCGGCTCGCTCCGTAGGCCGAAGGCATTTAATCGCAGCGCATTCGTCACGACGATGATCGACGAAGTCGACATGGCCACCGCCGCTATCAGCGGCGTTGCCAGGCCGGCGATTGCGATCGGTACCGCAAGCACGTTGTAACCGATGGCGAGAGCAAAGTTCTGGCGAATGAGGCTGGCGGATCTTCGTGCAACGGCGATTGCCTCAGGAACGGCATCGAGACGATCGTTGAAGAAGATAAGGTCGGCGGCTTGCCTGCCGACGTCGGATGCGGTTGCAGGCGCCATCGAGACCTGCGCGGCGGCCAGCGCCGGTGCGTCGTTGATCCCGTCGCCGACCATGAGCACGCGATAGCCCTCGGCGCCCAGCCTCTGGAGTTCCTCGACCTTCTGTTTCGGCCCCAGGTCGCCCAGAGCTTTGCCGATACCGAGAGCCCGCGCTGTGTTGTCGACGACGGCCTGCCTGTCGCCGGATACTATCAACGTTTCGATACCGGCTGCAGCGAGCTGGCGGAAAGTCTCCGCGGCGCCCGGACGAAGCGTGTCGTCAAACAGGAAACGGGCGAGATCGACGCCGTTTTTCGACAGGACCACCTCCGAAAACGGAGTATCGCCCGCGGGCGTGAGCCCGGTTCCGCAGGCAAAGGCCCGGTTGCCGAGCCGATAGAAGTCCGCTCCTTGCCAGGCTTCCAGCCCCCCGCCGGCGATTTCCGTGACCCTGTCGAAGGCGAAGGGGTAAGAGATGTCTATGTCCCGCACCAGACCCTGGGAAAGCGGATGCCGTGAATGCGCCGCCATTGCGCAAACGATGGCTCTATTGCCCGCGATCGAGTCGATTCGGACGAGGCGGGGCCGGCCCATCGTCAGGGTGCCGGTCTTGTCGAAGGCCACGATGTCCGCGTCGGCCAGTCTTTCGAGCGCCGAACCGTCCTTCACCACGATGCCCCTGCGGAAAAGTTCGCCGGCGGCGACCACCTGGACCACCGGTACAGCAAGGCCCAATGCGCAGGGGCATGTGATGATCAGCACCGCGACCGCGACCAGCATGGCCTGTTTCCAATCGCCCCCAAGCAAGCCCCAGGCGAGAAAGGAGGCCAGCGCCAACAGGTGCACGGCGGGAGAATAAAGTGCTGCGGCGCGATCGGCGACCCGGCGATAACGAGCCCTGCCGCCCTCGGCCGCTTCCATCAGGCCGATGATCTCGGAAAGAAGCGAATCCCTTGCCACTTTGGTCGCCCGCAGGACGAGCGAACCGGTCAGGTTCATCGCACCCGAATTCAGCGCGCTGCCTGCGGCGACGGCGACCGTGCTGCTTTCACCGGTGACGATGGAGAGGTCAACATCGCTCTCGCCGCTGACGATCATGCCATCGACGGGAATGCGTTGGCCGGCGGCAATCGCGATGTTATCCCCGACGGCGATCTCTTCGACCGGGATGTAGTGCCGCGACCCGTCCGGCATCATCAGCTGCGCCCCGCGCGGCGCCAGTCTGGCAAGCCCGTTGATCGCGGCGCGGGCTTTTTCCCGCATCACATGATCGAGGGTTCTGCCGATCAGCAGGAAGAACAGCAGAGACACCGACGCGTCGAACCAGGCATGTTCGCCATGGTGCATGGTTTCCCATAGGGAGACCGCATAGGACAGCGTCACTGCAAGCGAGATCGGAACATCCATGTTGGTGCGCCTACGCTTGAGCCCGCTCCAGGCCGATTTGAAGAAGAAGCGTCCACCATAAACCAGCGCCGGCGCCGCGATCATCGCCGAGATCCAGTGAAACATGTCGCGCGTGGCCGCATCGGCGCCCGACCATACCGACACCGAGAGCATCATGATGTTGGCGGCCGCAAAGCCGGAAACTCCAATCGCCAGCAGTAGCTGGTTCCGGATCCTGTCGGTTTCGGGTGCTGTCGACGTGATGAGATGGGCGCGGTATCCGGCCAAGGTGATCGCGGCGAGGATTTCGGAGGGATCGGTCGCCTTCGCCTCGATCTCTTCCTGATAGACGCAGGTGACACGCCGGGCGGTGAGATTGACCCGGGCTTTCCTGACGAACGCAAGCGCCGACAGCGCTTTTTCGAGGGTCAATATGCAGCCGCCACAGTGGACGTCGGGTACGCTGAGGTCGATCTGGCGTAACCCTGCCCCGAGCGGGTGGCTTGCAAGGCATACCTCCTCGGCGCTGGCGGATGTCGCGCTGAGGCCGAGAACGCTTTCCGCATCCATCGAGCAGCAGGTCATTGGCGGAACTCCGCGGTGTCGAAGCGTTTGGCCTCATGCATGACGACCGCCCCGTTCATTCTCGATATGGCCTCGACGATCCAGTCGCCGGCGACAACCTGGTGATCGGCTTCGAACCGCCCTTCGCCCGTCTTCCGGAGCGTCACGCGGAAATCCTCATGATCGCCGACGGGCCGTTTGAAGTTCAGCGTGACATCATCGATGATCGCAGGCGTGCCGGCCTTGTCGTGGATGTCGTAACGGATTTGGATGCCCTTAACGACGAGCGCGCCCTCGACGCCGGAGGCGGCCATTGCCTTCATCGCTGCCGCCCTGGTGTTGAATTCCTGGCTGGCCACATAGGTGTTTTCCACGACGATGCCACTCCAGCTGGACGCAGCATAGAAGGCCATGGTGGCGTTTACGGCGATCACTACGGCGAAGAATGCCGAGGTGGCAAGCAGCACGTGCAAGCCGGTAAAGCCCTGAGTAGAAGTCTTCATTTCACGTCTCCCGGCGCGTTGAACGCGGCGCGATAGCTCGCCCGGTCGGCTTGACCTGCGTCTTGACCTATATCTTCGATGACGAAGAGGAATTCGTTGATCTCTGCCCCGTCTGGGGCGCGCGTGACGAAGACCTTGAGCGTCGTGGCCGCGTCGGGTTCGACGTGAGCGGTGAAGCTGCGGGCATCCTGCCTGCCGAACTCGGGAATGCGCATTGTGCCCCCCTCCAGCCCGACGAGGGTGATGGTCACGTCCCGCGGCTTCGGCACCATGTTGAGGACATGCAGCGTGTAGCCGTTTCGGATGGAGCCGTCGCTTTCCAGAACATATTGAGGGTTCCGGTCGTGGATAACGTTGAGCCTGAGCCGATCGCGTAAGGCGAGATGGACGACCATGGCGACGCCGATCGATGCCCAGACGACACCGTAGAAGACAATTCTTCGGCGGAAGATGATGCGCCAGTCGAAATTCCGGACAGCTGGCATGAAGCTTCCGTCGTCGTTTCGGACATTGGAGGGCTGGATGGCTGTCCGTCCTCCGTCAGTAGCAAGCGACATGTTGCTCGAATATTCCTTGAGCGTCGCATAGGCGATCAGGCCGTGTGGCTTCCCGAGCTTGTCCATGACGCCGCCACAGGCGTCGATGCAGAGGGCGCATGTGATGCATTCCATCTGCTGGCCGTCGCGGATGTCGATCCCCATCGGGCAGACGGCGACGCAGGCATTGCAGTCCACGCAATCGCCCACCGGCAGACCCTGAGCCTTCTTGCCATGGCGCGACCGCTGCTCGCCCCGCCAGTCGTTGTAGGTGACAACAAGCGAATTCTCATCCAGCATCGCGCCCTGAATGCGCGGCCACGGACACATATAGGTGCATGTCTGTTCGCGCATGAGGCCGCCAAGCACATAGGTCGTCGCGGTCAGGGTGGCGATCGTGGCATACGCAGCGGCAGGAGCGCTGCCGTCAAACAGTGAAGCCGCCAGGCTCGGCGCGTCGGCAAAATAGAAGATCCATGCTCCGCCCGTGGCGACGGCGATCAGCAACCAGATCGCGTGCTTGATCACCCGCTTCCTGAGCTTGTCGAAAGTGAAGGGGTCGGCATCGAGCTTCATCCGAGCGTTTCGGTCGCCTTCGACGGCGCGTTCGACGACGATAAAGAGATCGACCCAGACGGTCTGCGGACAGGCATAGCCACACCAGGCGCGGCCGACAGCGGCGGTGAGGAGAAAGAGGCCGAAGCCCGCCATGACGAGCAGGCCCGCCACATAGTAGAATTCCTGCGGCCAGATCTCGATGAAGAAAAAGAAGAAGCGCCGCGAGGCGAGGTCGACGAGGATTGCCTGATTGGGCGCATAGGGACCGCGGTCCCAGCGAATCCACGGCGCGAGGTAATATGTGCCAAGCGTGAGCAGCATCAAGACCCATTTGAACCGGCGAAAGGGCCCTTCGGCTCGTTTCGGAAAGATCTTCTTGCGCGGCGCATAGAGAGACTGGCGGTTGCGCCGGGCGTTGACGGGTTCGACGCGAACGTGGTCAATGTCATTTAGATTAGGGCGGGTATAGAGATTCATAGGACCTGTCCGATTTTCACCACTCTTTTCCCAGCCGTGGCGGATCCGTTCCTTGATGCAGATCAAGAACGACCGTGCAGAAGCGAAAAGGCCACGCCCCAGAGTAAGGGCGTGGCCGGAGGACAGCGGCGGAGAAACCGCTGGGACGTCCTCCACAGGAGCTGAAACTATCGGCTCGTCTGCTTGTGGTCTTTGAGGCAGATCAAACTCACCATCGAATTGCCGATTTTTGCCGGGTCGTCCTGCTCCGAAGACGCAGGCATCTGTTGGGCGCGGGCTGAGACACGCGATCGGATAACAGTACGCGGCGCGCCGTAGAGAGGGAGGATCGGATTGCGGTCGTGGGCTGTCATGTCTTTTCTCCTTACGTGCCGCCGCCGAGCGCATGAACGAAAATAGTAAGCTCGTTTACCGTTGTGTCCCCCAGGCGCGCTGCCCAGGCAGGCATTACGCCATGTTTGGGAGAGGCAACCTGACGAAGGATGGCGTCTTCACCCCGCGACTTCAGCCAGATTGCGTCGGCGAGATCCGGCGCACCCATTTCCACCTTTCCTTTGGCGTCCTCGCCGTGACATGGGGCGCAATTGTCGAAGAAAACCTGTTTTCCGGCCGCCGCCAGACCGACATCCGAGGGCGTATTGGTCAGCCCCCAGACAAAGGCGGCGACCTGCTTCATCTGGATGGGCTCCAGAACACCGGCAAAGGGCGGCATTTCGGAGGAATGGCTATCCGTATCGCCGTCGAAGCGGATGCCATGAGAGATCGTGGCCTGGATGGCATTCAGATCCCCGCCCCACAGCCAGTCGTCGTCGTTGAGATTCGGAAACCCCGGACCGCCGCTCGCTCCCGATCCATGGCAGGGCGCGCAGTTCACCTTGAAAGCGGATGCGCCGCCAGCGATCGCGAATTTACGAAGAGCAGGATCCGCGTCGATCTCCTCCACTGTCTTGGCAGCGATCAGGTCATGGAACTCCGTCTGCGATGACTTAGCGAGATTGAGGTCCTGCTGCAGCTCGGCGCGCGTTGAATAACCGAGATAGCCGTTAGTGGCGGAAGTGATCATCGGGATGGCCGGGTAAGCGATGGCGTAGCCGATCGCCCAGAGGATCGTCACGTAGAAGGTCCAGATCCACCAGCGCGGCATGGGATTGTTGAGCTCTTGGATGCCGTCCCATTCATGACCCGTCGTTTCGACGCCGCTCAGTTCATCGATATGCTTTTGCGACATCTCAATCGTCCTTCAAGGGAATATCGGCGGCATCTTTGGCCGTCTGCTTGCTACCTGGGCGAAGGGTGAGCATGACCGCGCCGACGAAGAATGCGGCCATTGCCAGGAGGCCCCAGCTGTCGGAGAAGTGTCTCATTGCAGTGTAAGTTTCCATGGATCACCTCACCGGTAGCCGGTCGCGTCGTCATAGGTCGAGAAATTAACCAGCGTTCCGAGCATCTGCAGGTAGGACACCAGCGCGTCCATCTCGGTCAGCCGGGTTGGATCGCCGTCGAGATCGCCGACATTCGCATTTGGGTAGCGCTTGAGTAGAGCCGCCGTGTCCGCGTTCGGATCGGCCTGGGCTCTCATGTCGGCCTCGGCATTCGCCAGCATGTCGTCGCTGTAAGGCACGCCCACGTCCTCATTGGCCTTGAGGTCCTCTCCGATACTCCTGACCGTCACCTCCTTCTCTTCGAGGAAGGCGTAGCTCGGCATGATTGATTCCGGCACCACGGCCCGCGGATTTGCGAGATGCTGGACGTGCCATTCGTTCGAGTAACGCCCCCCGACGCGGGCCAGATCGGGCCCTGTCCGCTTGGATCCCCATTGGAACGGGTGGTCGTACATCGATTCCGCGGCGAGCGAATAATGGCCGTAACGTTCGACCTCATCACGGAACGGCCGGATCATCTGGCTGTGGCAGAGATAGCAGCCTTCACGGATGTAGATGTTCCGTCCGGCGAGCTCTAGCGGCGTGTAGGGCCGCATGCCTTCCACTTTTTCGATCGTGTTCTGCAGGTAGAACAGCGGTGCGATTTCAACGATGCCGCCAATGCTGACGACCAGCAGCGAGCCGACCAGAAGAAGCGTCGCGTTCTTCTCGAGGGTCTTATGTTTATCAAGTAACGATGCCATGTCTCACCTCACTCGGCAGGCTGTGCCTGGGGCACCAAACTGGTCGGGATTGGCGCTTCGTCGCGCAGGTGGCCGCGGATCGTCATGAACACGTTCCAGGCCATGACGAGGCCACCCGCTAGGTAGAGTGCTCCGCCGACGGCACGCAGCACGTAATAGGGGATCATCGCCGCGACCGTTTCAGCGAAGGAATAGACGAGGAAGCCCTGGGAATTGTATTCTCGCCACATCAGCCCCTGCTGGATGCCCGCGACCCAGAGCACCGCGGCGTAGATCACGATCCCGAGCGTCGCGAGCCAGAAGTGCCAGTTGACCATCCGCAGGCTGTAGAGGCGCTCGCGCCCCCACAGTTTCGGCGTCAGGTAGTATATCGCCCCGAAGGTGATCATACCCACCCAGCCAAGTGCTCCGGAATGCACGTGACCGATCGTCCATTCGGTATAGTGGCTGAGCGAATTGACAGCCTTTATCGACATCATCGGGCCTTCGAAGGTCGACATCCCATAAAATGCGATGGCGACGATCATCATCCGGATGATCGGGTCGGTGCGAATTTTGTCCCAGGCGCCCGAAAGGGTCATCAAACCGTTGATCATGCCGCCCCAGGAGGGCATCCAGAGCATGACGGAGAAGACCATTCCGAGCGTCTGCGCCCAGTCAGGCAGCGCCGTGTAATGCAGATGATGCGGGCCGGCCCAGATATACATGAAGATCAGGGCCCAGAAGTGGATGATCGACAGCCGGTAGGAATAAACCGGCCGGTTGGCCTGCTTCGGCACAAAATAGTACATCATCCCCAGGAAGCCGGCGGTGAGGAAGAAGCCGACGGCGTTGTGGCCGTACCACCATTGGGTGAGTGCATCCTGGACGCCGGAGAAGAGAGAATAGCTCTTGGAGCCGAGGAACGACGCCGGAACAGCGAGGTTGTTGACCACATGCAGCATCGCAATGGTGACTATGAAGCTGAGATAGAACCAGTTTGCCACGTAGATATGCGGCTCTTTGCGCTTCAGGATCGTTCCGAGATAGACGGCCAGATAGGCGACCCAGACGATGGTAAGCCACAGGTCGACGTACCATTCGGGCTCGGCATATTCGCGCGACTGATTGATGCCGATCACGTAGCCGGTCGCAGCCATCACGATGAACAGCTGGTAGCCCCAGAAGACGAACCAGGCGAGTGTTCCTCCGAAGAGACGCGCGCGACAGGTGCGTTGCACCACATAGAAGGATGTCATGATCAGCGCGTTGCCGCCGAAGGCGAAGATCACCGCCGATGTGTGAACCGGCCGCAATCTTCCGAAATTCCAATAGGGCGCGATGTTGAGGTCGGGAAAGGCGAGCTGCAGCGCGATGATCACGCCGACGAGGAAGCCGACGACGCCCCAGAACACCGTAGCGATCAGGCCGTAGCGGATTACCTCGTCGCAATAGCCCGTAAGCTCTGTTTTGCGCTGTTGGCCCGTCGGCGAAAACTCTGCGTTTCTGACAAGCAGCAGCGTTCCCGCAACCAGGCAGAGGCAAAGTATACCCATATGGACTGCAAACAGATGATCGTGCGCGAATGCGGCCGCGAGCAGCGCCAGAAACGCTGCGACCGCGATCACCATCGTTTCTGTCGTGTAATTCATGATGTCGTCTCCAGTGCGCAGACGACCGCCTCGCGGCCGGCTTTCTCGGATTTCGAGGCAGGACTGTCACGAAGACGGGAACGGCTCCTTGATCTACATCAACAAGCGGACTGGAAGCGGTGGACGAACCGACGTTGTTACACTCTGTTGCAAACTTCCCCCTTTGGCACCGCCCGCTTACTCCCGTGTGACGCAGCTGCTTTCTACCGCACCCACTGCCACAAGGGGCGATGAAGATGCTGTGCAGAACAACCACGCGTTCGACAATGGCGCGAAGGGGCGCGAAGCCATACATGCCGGCCAATCCCTCTCTTCGCTGTTCGTAGGCTCGGCGGCCGAGGCCGTCGCAGCCGGTAAGGCGATTTGGTGGGAGGGTGATAAGCAACCATCTTGTCCAGGTGGAAGAAGGTGTCGTGCGCCTGCTTCGTATCATCGGCGAAAGATCGTCGGGTGATAATCGCTCTTCAATTCGCCGGCGATCTCAACGGCGCGTCGCTGCAAAACGATTTCCTATTTACGGCTGAGGCCGTCACGAAATGCAAGATCCGCCGGATATCGCACATGAGTTTCCACGGGGAAGTCGCTCGGTCTAATGCGCTCGCTCGACCTAGCTCTCGTTGCTCTGGCAGGAGGCGGCCGCTTCGCATGAACAGATGGTGCTGTTGCCGAAGAAGAACGCCGAGGAGCGCCCCTGCAGCTTCATCGTGAAGCTTGCATTCCGGCGCAACCCGCGTCCGCCAAGGTCCGTTGCGCGTTTCCATGAATCGTCAAGACATTGCGGATCATCTCGGCCTGACCATTGAGACCCTGGCCCACACCGTTACGAAACTTGCGTCGCGCAACATCGTTATTCCCGAGGGCAGGCACGACCTGCGGAACGTCAATCTTGCCCGCTGGTACGGTTATCGGGCGACACTGATGATTTTTCCGAGGATTTCTGTCAGAGGGTAAACCTCAACACACGCGACAAGCCGCGGGATCGACATTCATGCCCTCCGCGAACTTCTCGACGCGATATGAGCTCAGTCACGGCAATCCTAAGCTGTTCAGCAGCGCCGACGTTCGCCGAGCGTGCTTGTCCTTCGGTGATTCCTACATCGCTTGCAGGCTGCCATGTCCCTCGCAAGGGCGCTGGGCAAGCAGGCAAAAATTGGGACCTTCTGCCTTTTTTCCCCGAATTTGACGGGCGTCAAAGAGCCCAATTCCGGCATCTGCTAAGACACATTCATGAGGCTGATTGGGTCTCGCAGAAAAGGAGCTTGCAAATGCGGTTAAAATTCGGTCTGATCGCTGCAGCGGCAGCCTTGATTGTTTCGGCAGCGCCGTTGATGGCGGCCGACCACCAGGTTCGGATGCTCAACAAAGGCACGGAAGGCGCGATGGTGTTCGAGCCTGGCTTCCTGAAGATCGCCCCCGGCGACACCGTCACCTTCATCCCCACCGACAAGGGCCACAACGTCGAAACCTTCAAAGGCCTCATTCCGGATGGCGTTGCCGACTTCAAGTCAAAGCCGAATGAGCTATATCGCGCGAAATTCGATGTTCCAGGCGTCTATGTCCTGAAATGCACCCCACATTCCGGCATGGGCATGGTTGCCCTGATCCAGGTGGGTGACAGTCCGCCCAATCTCGAAGCGATCAAGACTGCAAAGGTGCCGAACATGGTGCGCAAGCGGCTCGATGCCGACCTCACAAACATCACCCAGTGAGACACAGCAGGTGCGGATGACCGCGCAGCCCATGACGATGGCTTTCGTGGCAGCTGTTTGCCTCGCCAGGAGCAGCTGATGCTCAGTGAGCATCGAGCAGAGCCAGGCGCTGTCAGGCAAGACGTCCAAGGCAGTGGTCGGACACGGTTGTCGGCAAAGCCGATGCCGAAACCTGGTGGGACCGTCGAGAAAGTGAATGTGGCCTGTGAAAAGAGCTATGATCTGCACGGCAGACCTGTGAAGGAACGCGTGGGCAAGATCACTAGCCCGGCGGCAATCTCGCTGACGACGAATATAACGAGGTCGTTTTTTTGCGCGGCAGTCGCGAAGGAGATGCCAGCCAAAACCCGGGGTCTCGTTCTGGTTACCCAAGAATTGCACGGAAGGCGCCGTCGAACGTTTGATCGAAATCCCCGCGGCAGGCAAGTCCTACAACTAGGAGACCCCTGCCTCGTCCTTCGACGTGCTCGAACAACCGCGTTCGTGAGAGGGCGAGAGCCGTCGATCATGTGGCGCTCGGTAGCTCACCTCGCGAAAAGGCTCCTTCAGGCGCCTGCGCGGCCGCCATAATCGCGATGGGCACAACTCTGCGGACCGGCGCTTGCCCACGCCACCTTAAAGGTTCGACGTCAGTCGCCAACGATACCCTGGGCCGGGGCCTGCCGAGATCGAGCTGTATTTGAATGAGCCGAAAAGCTCGACGATAACGACCTCGACGTCCAGGCGGTGATACGGGCGCCCATCTACTTGTGACAGGGCGGCCCGATGACCGTATTTGTGAGTGCGCCCGCCCTGCTTCACACGAACTTGCGACGTCGATCCTCCTCGACGTGCCGTTGTCGACGGGACTCCTGGGAAGATAACTGCAGGGTCCTCGATCGAGAAACGGGAACTCGATGTCTTCTCGCGCGGCCTTTGATGCGTTTCGTGTCGCCGGAACCGATGCACACTTCCGGCGACAAGTACTAGGCTGCCTTGCTGTGCGTGTGCCCGTGCGAGCTAAAATAGGCGTCGAATGCCGCCGCGACTGCACGGACCATGAAGCGCGCCTCCTCGCATACGACAATCCGCTCACCGCTGATCGTCACGACGCCGTCGGCCATGAGCTCGCCGAGACGGTCGTTGCGCTCGACAAGGAAGCCGGTGTCGAAACCCGATCCGCTGCTCAACTGGCCGAGATCGGCTTCGAAATCGCACATCAGCCTCTCGATGACCCTCGCCCGAAGCTTGTCCTCCTCGCTGAGAAGATATCCCTTGGCGGTCGGCAGCACCCCGAAGGCAATTCGCTCGGCATAGAGGCCGAGAGGCACGTGGTTCTGCATATAGCCGGCCGGCAGCCGCCCGATCGCAGATGCGCCGAGGCCGATCAGGCTATCGCAATCATCCGTGGTATAGCCCTGGAAGTTTCTCCTCAGCGTTCTGTTGCGCGCGGCGAGCGCCAACTGATCGTTCGGCAGTGCAAAATGATCGAGCCCAATGCGCAGATATCCGGCCTTCTGGAGCTCCTCGGCGATCACTTCCGCCTGCTCGTTCCGCTGTTTTGCGTCCGGCAGCGATGCTTCGTCGATCAGGCGCTGATGTTTCTTAAAAGCGGGTATGTGAGCGTAACCGAAAACGGCGAAACGTTCGGGACGCAGTTCTGCAGCCAGCCGGACCGTCTCGATGCAAGATTGGACAGTCTGTTTCGGAAGGCCATAAATTAGGTCGAAGTTGATGCTGCTGACGCCTGCTGAGCGCAACCCGGCGACCGCCCTTTCCGTCTGCTCAAAGGATTGCAGCCGCTTGATACCGGCCTGCACGATCGGATCGTAGCTCTGGACGCCGAGGCTTGCGCGGTCGACGCCGTTTTCGGCGAGCGCATCGATCATGGGGGCGACCAATGTGCGAGGGTCGATCTCGACTGCGACGCCGGCTTTCGCTTCAAACGTGAAGGCACTCCTGAGCTTTGCCATTAGAGCCGAAAATTCCTGCGGCTTCATGACCGACGGCGTGCCGCCGCCGAAATGCACGTACTTGACGGGCACGTCGTTTCCGGCCGCAAAAGAGACGAGCTCGATCTCTTCCTTCATCACGTCGAGATAGTCGGCGACCGGAGCGTCTTGCCGGGTGATGGTCGTGTGGCAGCCGCAGTACCAGCATATCGAACGGCAGAACGGGACGTGGAGATAAACCGAAACCGGGCCAGCCGCGGCGATATGGGCGAGATTGCCGGCATATTCATCCGGCCCCACGGCTGCAGAAAAAGCCGCCGCCGTCGGGTAACTCGTATAACGCGGAACCCGCGCATCGCCGTATTTGGCGATCAGATCATCAGACATTTTCGCATCCCTTTTCAAAACAGGATGCTTTATGACCTCCGGCCGCGCCGGCTTCCTTGTCCCAAATCAATGATGACGTCTCAGGCCAGAATCAGCCGGATCTTTGTCCGCTGTGAAAGTCAGCACTTTCGAACCCGCCTAACATCTCGTTCTGACATGGGTCGAGCCGCGGTCCCGGCTGTTCGAAGAGACGTGCCACAAGGAAATGAGCAAGAATGACTGATACGCAAAACGGGTGAAACAAATTGGTGTCCGCGTGCTGTCGCCGGTCGAGCCATCCCACGGTTTCGGCTCGCTCCATGCGCTGGCCCCCGGCGATAGTTTGTTGATCGCCAGTGGAACTGGTGCCGGCCTAACGGCGGGAATCTCGAGCGAAGCCTACCGAAACGCGGAAGTCGTGGTCGTTTTCCAATTCCACAGGCCCTCGCCGCGGCCGCCGACGTGATCGTCAAGGTGCGCCTCGATCAATGAGGTCGCCCTGCTGTCGCCTGAAAAGACGCTGATCGCTTTCTTCTATCCCGCAGCCAACAATGAGTTGCTCAAGCGGGCTCTGCATTCGGGCGCGAATATAAGCGCCATAGACATGGTCCCGCGCATCAGCCGTGCACAGAAGATGAATGGGAAAGATCGGGGTTACCGGGCGGTCATCGAAGCGAGTGCGAACTTCAGGTGTTTCTTCACCGGGCAGATCACCGCGCGGTATTTCTAGGGTCTCCTCAGTTTTACGTCGCCTTGAGGTCCGTCAGCACCTTGTCAAAAGCATCCTTGACCGGCTTTGAGATTTCCTCC
>NZ_NWTA01000039.1:0-29489 GCF_002531955.1 Rhizobium sp. M10
CCAGGAACACCGAGACCAGTTATCGCTGGCGCGAAGACTTCATCTTCGCTGGCGATGGTAGCTCGTCGTTCGCTGAAGCTCACCATAACCTGAAGGGTGAGCGGTCGGTCGGGCTAAGCCCGATAAAACAGTCCAGTGGACTGTTTTAAGATCCGAACGGTTCAAATCCTGCCCCCGAAACCAAACTCTTCAACACACAATACTCAAAAAGCCCGCCAATCCGGCGGGCTTTTGTCGTTTCTGGATCGCCGAAATAATATCCCTGCAAGTTGTCATCGATTTTCGAGCGACGACGAAATAGTTGCTAAGAAGATAATATTCTAATATACCTAGTTCAGGCGCATCATATATTTCCATAGCAGCAAGTAACGTCCGTCCATTCGGCGGCGCCTATTATCCTGTTCAGAGAGCAGTTCGATTTCATGAAGTAGATCAGAGATTTACAGGGGGGAATCATGCGAAAATGGGGATCTTCTCTAGCGACGTCTCCATATGGGAGGCATCCTTATCAATCGGCAATCTCCGCGTCGGCTGCGTTCTGCGCGATGGTGTTCTTTGCCGGGATTGCATCCGCGCAAGCGCCGACCGAAGAGCAGCGCGAGGCGATCAGGGCGGAGTGCCGCTCCGATTTCATCGCGAAATGCTCCGGAGTGACGCCGGGCGGTATCGAGGCGCTGACCTGCCTGCAGCAACATAGCGCTGCGCTTTCGGAAGGCTGCCGGAAGGCGGTTTCGGCGGTGAACGTCAAACCCAAGTCGACATCTGCGGAACCTACACCGGCGGCACCTGCAAACACCGCGACGGCGACCCCGGCGCCTGCGACCGGCACCCCTTCACATCAGCCGACGCAGGCGCAGCGCAATGCGGTCAAATCGGCCTGCCAGCGCGATTTCATGGCGCAATGTTCCGGGGTGACGCCGGGCGGGGCGGCGGCCCTCAGCTGTCTGCAACAGCATAATGCCGCTCTATCGGCGCCATGTCAGCAAGCCGTTGCGGCTTTGGGGGGATCAGGCGGAGCGGCCGCCAGCGATGCGGCCGCCACCGGCGCGATCACGCCCGCCCCTCCGGCAATGATGCCAGCCTTCTCCCCGCGTGAGGAAGTGATGATCCTGCGGGAAACCTGCGGAGCGGACTTCCGGGCCTTGTGCCGCATGGTGCCTTTAGGCGGAGGGCGGGGCATCACGTGTCTGCGCGACAATCTGCAGCGCGTATCGCCTGCCTGCCATCGCGTGCTGACCTCGGGATTGTAGCGCCCGTTCGAAACTTGCTCTCAGAAAGAGGTCGTCGCGCACCAGGCAGAAATTCGGTGCGCGATCCCGCAGAGGCGGGGACAAGCACCCTTTGCTCGCCGGCATGCATTACATCTCTCAGATTTCCTGTCCGGCTGGCGGAATATCCGGCAGCTGTCATCTGCCATTCGATGAAATCAATGACGACACGAACGAAAGGCATTGCCATGTCATCGACTTTCCCTTTCCCGCGATTGAAGCGGATCCTCCTCTATGCCTTGCTTGCCGTCAGCCTCGCACCGCCGACGAGCGCCTGGGCCGACGATGCCAAGGCTCTTCTGAAGACAATGTCCGATTTTCTGACGGCGCAGAAGACGATCTCCTTCACCTATCAATCGTCGCTCGAAGCGGTGACGCCCGCCTTCGAGAAACTCCAGTTCGTCAGCTCCGGGACGGCCAATCTGACCCGCCCCGACAAGCTGCGGGTCACGAGGACCGGCGGCTTTGCCGACCTCGACGTGAGTTTCGACGGTTCGTCGCTGACGGTTCACGGCAAGAACCTCGACGCCTATGCCAAGATCGATGGCAAGGGTTCGCTCGATGAGCTGATCGACAGGCTGATGACCGCAGGCGTCGAAGCGCCGGGCGCCGATCTTCTCTCCTCCAACGTCTATGACGTGCTTATGTCGGATGTGACGGAGTCCAAGCATATTTCCAGCGCTTTCGTGAATGGGGTCGAATGCGAGTATCTGGCCTTTCGAACGCCCGAGATCGACTGGCAAATCTGGATACAGAGCGGCCCGCAACCGATACCCCGCCGTTACGTCATCATCAGCAAGCACGTCGTCCAGGCGCCGCAATACACGCTCGAAATCAGCGACTTCAAAAGCGGAGCGGATGTCGCGGCCGTTTCCTACACGATCGAGGTTCCAGCCAGCGCAAAGACGGTCGATCTGAGTGAGTTGCAATCGCTTGATGAGCTGCCTGAGGCTGCCAGTATGGGAGAGGTAAAATGACCTATAGGAAGCTGTTCTTCGCCCTCGGCCTGGCCGGCGTCCTGACATTCACCGGCTTTCACATCGAGGAGCAGGTATCCGTGCCATTGTCGATCGGCTTTGCCACGCCGGCGGGCGCCGTCATCGGCAGGCCGCTGACGCCGCTCTCTTATGCGGGCGTGGCCCGCCGGACGACACGGCGGGTCGTCACACGCACGACGACGACCATCGCCGTGCTTCCGGCAGGCTGCCGCTATGGTCCCTATTACGGCGGCTATTATTATCGATGCGGCGGTTATTATTACGCCAAGAGCGGCAACGTCTATGTGCAGGTGATCGTGCAATAATTGCTGCAATCGCCTTACCGGACGTTCGACATCTCCGCTTCCGCCGCGCTCGCGGCCGTGCTTACGGTCGCGCCGCGCCGCTTCCAGCGCTCCTCAAGGCGCTGTAGCAGCACGTAGAAGGACGGAACGAAGAGGATGGCCAGGCAGGTCGAGGCGATCATGCCGCTGAAAACAGATATGCCGATCGACTTGCGGGCCGATGCGCCGGCGCCGGTCGCCAGCACCAGCGGCAGGACACCGAGGATAAAGGCGAAGGACGTCATCAGGATCGGCCGGAAACGCAGGCGGGCGGCCTCGACGGCCGCGTCCAGGATTTCCATGCCTTCCGCCCGTTTTTCCCGAGCATATTCGACAATGAGGATGGCATTCTTGGCGGCGAGCGCGATCAGCAGGATAAGGCCGATCTGCGTATAGAGATTGTTGGCGACGCCCGCCGCAGTGAGGGCTGCCACCGTGCCGAGCAGGGCGAGCGGCACGGCTGATATGACCGCCAGCGGCAGGATCCAGCTTTCATACTGGCCGGCGAGCACGAAATAGACGAGCAGCATGGCGAGCGCGAAGATGAAGTAGATCTGCCCGCCGACGGCCTTCTCCTGATAGGAGAGCGCCGTCCATTCGAAACCGGTTCCCGTCGGCAATGTATGATCGGCGATCTGCTCCATGACCTCGAGCGACTGGCCGGAGCTGAAACCGGCGGCCGGTCCACCCACGATGGTGGCGGTGGGATAGAGATTGTAGAGGCTGATCAGCGAGGGACCTTGCGTCGTGGTGACATCGACGACCGTGCCGAGCGGCACCATCGTCCCGTCGCCGGCCTTGACCTTCAAATTGCGGATATCGTCGGGGCTGACGCGGAAATCGGATGCGGCCTGCGCATAGACCTGGAAGGTGCGGCCGAATTTGTTGAACTGGGTGACATAGCTCGATCCGACATAGCCTGATAGAGCGGAGAAGACTTGGCCCACGGTAATGCCCAGCGTCTCCGCCTTGACGCGATCGACGGAGACTGCAAGCTGCGGCACATTCGAGCGAAAAGGCGTGCTCAGCCTCTGCAACGATGATTGGGCATTTCCGTTCTTGACGATCGTGTCGGCAAGCGATTGCAGCAGCGGATAGTCGGATACGCCGTTGCGGAGCTCGACCTGCATGGTAAAGCCGTTGGCATTGCCGACGCCCTGGATCGGCGGTGGCACGACCACCAGCGTCTTGGCCGTTAGCACATGCTGCAGGGCGTCGTTCAAATGCTGATAGATCGACAGCAGGTCCTGTCCTTTCTCTTTGCCGCGCTCGTCCCAATCCTTGAGAACGACATAGGCGACGCCGGCATTCTGCAGGCTGGCATTGTTGTCGAGGACGGAAATGCCGCTGATGGTCAGCACCTGATCGACGCCGGGCGCGGCTTCGGCGATCTTGCCGACCTCCTCCATGACGGCGTCGGTCCGCTCCTTCGAGGCGCCATCGGGCAGCTGCGCGCTGATCAGCACATAGCCTTGATCCTCCAAGGGCAGGAAGGCCGTCGGCAGGCGGGTGAGGCCCCAGACGGCGACCCCGATCAGCACGAGCGCTGCGATGGCGATGATGCCGCTGCGGCGGGTCATCGATCCGATCAATCCGGCATAGCGGCGTTCACCCCAATCGTAGCCCCTGTTGAAGCCGCGATAGAAGATGTTGCGTTTTTCGAGCGGTACCGGCGCGCGCAACCAGAGGGCACATTGCGTCGGTTTGAGCGTGACGGCGTTGATGGCGCTGATCAGCGCGGTCGCGGCGATGACGAGCGCGAACTGCCGATAGAGTTGCCCGGTCAGGCCGGGCAGGAAAGCGGCGGGAATGAAAACGGCCATCAGCACCAGCGTGATGCCGATGACCGGGCCAAGCAGCTCCTCCATCGCCTTCTCGGCCGCCTTTCGGCCGGACATGCCCGCCTCGATGTGCCGGGCGACGCCTTCGACGATAACGATGGCATCGTCGACGACGATCCCGATGGCGAGAACGATGGCAAAGAGCGTCGAGAGATTGACCGTGAAACCTAATGCCGCCATGGCCGCGAAGGCGCCAATGATGGTGACCGGAACGGTCGTCGCGGGCACGAGCATCGCTCGCCAATCCTGCAGGAAAATGAGAATGACGATGAGAACGAGCACACCCGCCTCGATCAGGGTGACGTAAACTTCGTCGATGGAGGCTTCGACGAATTTCGTCGTGTCAAACGGCACGTCATATTCGAGGCCGGGCGGGAAGCTCTTTGAGAGCTCTTCCATCTTCGAGCGCACCGTCTGTGCCACCGCAATGGCGTTCGCCTCCGGCAATTGGAAAATGCCGATGCCCGCCGCCGGCCGGCCGTTCTGCATGAAGGATTGGCTGTAAGTCTGCGCGCCGAGTTCGACACGACCGATATCGCGCACGCGGGTAATGCGGCCGCCCTGTCCGCTTTCGACCTTGACGACGATGTTCTCGTAGTCAGCTGCCTCGTTCAGCCGGCCGTTGACGTTCAGGGTGTATTGGAAAAGCTGCCCTTTTGGCACCGGCGGGATGCCGATCTGGCCGGCGGCGACCTCCTGGCTCTGCTGCTGCACGACGCTGACGACATCTTGCGGGGTCAGACCGCGCGCCTGCAGCAGGTTCGGATCCATCCAGATTCGCATGGCATATTGGCCGGCGCCGAACACGGTGACGTTGCCGACACCCGGCAGACGGGAGAGCTCGTTCTGAAGGTTGATGACGGCGTAGTTCGACAGGAACAGGCTGTCATAGCGGCTGTCGGGCGAAGTCAGGCTGACGAAACCGAGGATCGCCGTCGATTTCTTCTGCGTCGTCACGCCCTGAAGCTGGACAGCTTCCGGAAGCGACGACATCGCGATCGCGACGCGGTTCTGGACCAGAACCTGCGCCTGATCAGGATCCGTTCCGATGGCGAAGGTGACGGTCAGGGAATAGGTGCCGTCGCTGGCGCTCGTCGACTGCATGTAGAGCATGTCCTGCACGCCGTTGACCTGCTGCTCGATCGGCAGCGCCACGGTGTCGACGAGGGTCTGGGCGCTGGCGCCGGGAAAACGGGTCGTCACCTGCACCGTCGGCGGGACGACGTTCGGATATTGCGCCACGGGCAGTTGGAAGAGGGCGACCGCGCCGACCAGCACGAAGACCAATGCCAGGACGTTGGAGAGCACCGGTCGCTCGATGAAGAAACGCGAGATCATGCTGTTGTCCTTTGGACGTTCAGATGAAGCACGGTGGTGAGTTCACTGCGTGGTGGTGTTGGCCTTGGCACCGGCGGCGGCCGCCGCCGGGTTCATGTCCATTTTCTCGGGCGCGACCTTGCTGCCCGGGATTGCCTGCTGGATACCTTGAATGACAACGAGGTCCGCCGGGTCGAGACCGGACGCTATGACGCGGAGCGGGCCCTCTCGCTGGCCCGTCTTGATCGGCTTCTGCTCGACGATGTCGTCCTTGCCGAGAACGAGCACGTAGCTGCCGAGCTGGTTCGTTCCGATCGCGTCGTCGCGTACCAGAAGGGCCTTGTCGTTGTGGCCGACCGGCACGCGCACCCTGACGAAAAGGCCCGGCAGCATGGCGTGGTCCTTGTTGTCGAACAAGGCGCGCACCTGAAGGGTGCCCGTCGAGGCGTCGAGCTGGGGGGATACGTAGTCGAGATGCCCCTTGTGCGGATAGCCTTCCTCCGTCTGCAAGCCGATCTCCGCCGGTATGCTCGGAAGATCCGTCTGCCTGAAGGTGCGCCCCTGCTTTGCCAGCGTTTCCTTGATCATCAGCACCTGCGTTTCGCTGACGTTGAAATAGGCATAAAGCGGATCGGTCTGGACGATGCTCGCAAGTTTGGTGGGGCCGGACACGCCGACCAGCGTGCCGATATCGACGAGGTGATCCGTGACAATGCCGTCGAAAGGAGCGAGCACCTCCGTATAGCCGAGGTTGATCGTCGCGAGTTCGACATTGGCCTGGGCGTTGAGGATGGCGGCATTCGCCTCGTCGAGTGTGGCCTTGGCGCTGTCGACCGCGGTCTGGGTGGTGACCTGTTGCTTCATGAGATTGAGCTGCCGGTCATATTCCTGCTTTGCGCCGACCTGGGAGGCTTGCTGCGAGGCGAGCGATGCCTTCGCCTGATCCAGTTGCGCCTGGTAGGTATCGCGCTCGATGCCGAAAAGCTTGGTGCCCTTCTTCACCATCATGCCGTCCTGGTAGTCGATGGATTGGATATAGCCCTGAACGCGCGCCTCGATATCGACGGCATTGAGCGGCGCGGTATTGCCGGTGAGTTCGAAATAGAGCGTCACCGGCTGCTGGACCGGCTGGGCGACCCGAATCACAGGCGGGGGAGGCGGAACATAGCTGTTGCCGCTCTCCTCGCAGCCGGCGAGAAGAGCCATGCCGGCAAATGTCACAAAAAGTCGCAGACCCTGTTGCAATCTCCCACGCATTGCCGCCGCCTCGACATGTCAAGAGCCCACCGCATAATTCCTGAAATCGGAATCGATCTAGGGATAACTTATGCAGCAATTCAAACGGCGACAGCGTCCTTTGCGGGTCTGAAAGACGCGCGGCGCTGTCGTCTTCATGCGTGCCTCGACGGCTGCCCCCAATGGCCTGCCGAAGGTTCAAGGCATGCGATATTATGTCGCGGCATTGCTAAAAATTGCAATAGCCCTTCGTGCACAATTGAACTGGGTTGATGCCAAAAGAGCCGGGCAGGAGGGTTCGTGACGCAGTTACGGTTTTCCAAGCCGCTCGATGGCGGACTGCAAGGGTGCATCGGAGACACGCACGAGCCCGATATATGGATTGGCCATATCCGAGATCAGGAAGACCGCGCCGGCGACGGAAAGCGCACAGACAAAGAGAATGGACAGCACCGTCGGGTTGGGCGGTGCCTGCAGCCCGAAGGTCGCAAAAAGCAGAGAGAGCCAACAGACGAGAACGGCGAGGAAGGCCCAGGGCAAGCCTTCGCTGCCGGATTCGACCAGCAGCCAGTGGGTTTCCGCCACCATGCCGCTGACATCGAGGGCGCGGGTCTGGAGAGAGTGCTGCATGGCATCCTTCGGCGATAAGGATCGAAGATCGCCCTGAACGGCCTCTATATCCTGATATTCTCCCGGCGCCTTGCCGGATGCCTCGTCGGTGGTTGCGGCAGTCCAGCCGCGGCTCAGCCGTCTTTCGATGAGTTGGCGCAGCAGCCGACGGGCATCGCCGGTTTCCGGGCCGTATTGCGCCATGACGCGGTCCAGCAGCAGGACCCGAGCCGCCGCCGTTCTCATCTCCACTTCGGCGTTGTCGTAGGTCGATTTGGCGGAAGCAATCAACAGCCCCAGCGCCAAGGCCGACAACGTCCCTACGACCGCGGTCGCGAGCCTGATGACGTCCTTGGATTCCGAGCTGAGATGATGATCCGGCAAGCGGCCGCGCACCATCATTCCTATCGATGTCGCCGCCGACAGAAAAACAAATACCAGCCCGCCAAGCAACAGTGAGCTCACGTCCCGTCTCCGTATCGTCACGGTCACCCGGCAGGCGCCGCGATGCTTGCAAGCTGTACAATGGCGGTCGTCATCATAGCGGAAGACCAACCGAGCGTGGAGATCTTTACTTTGCTATTCTTGCGCGGAGGTCATTGCTGGAAGATGAGCAGCACGTAAGCCAGAAAAAGCACCAGGTGGACGGCGCCCTGCATCAAATGGGTGCGGCCGCTGGCAAAGGTAATGATGCTGACGGCCAGGGTGAGTACGAGCATCACCAGATCGCTGTGTTCCAGGCCCAGGGTGACCGGGTGCCCGTAAAGGCGACTGACGACGAGCATCGCCGGCACCGTCAGCCCGATCGTCGACAGGACCGAACCCAGAAAGATATTGACGGAGCGCTGGAGATTGTCGGCGATGGATGCGCGCACGGCGCTGATCGCCTCGGGCGTTGCGACAAGGATGGCCATGACAACGCCGCCGAATGCGGCCGGCGCATGCAGGGTTTCGATGATGTAGTCGATCGGCCGCGCAAGCTGTTCGACGAGAAAGACGACGGGACCCATGTAGGCGAAGAGCAGAACGGCATGGGGCCAGAGCGGGCCACGTGGCATGGCGTGTTCGCCGGGATGCCCATGGCGGTTGCGGTCGGTGGTGAAATAATCCTGATGGCGGCCGGCCTGCAGAAACAGGAATGTGGCGTAAAGGCCGACCGAGACGATGCCCAATATCAATTGCCGCGTCGCCGACGGATGCTGGCCGTCCGGGCCGGCCAGAAATGTCGGCATGACGAGGCTCAGCGTTGCCAGCGGCACGATGACGCCGAGATAGGCGTTGGCGCCCTGCAGATTATGCTGTTGTTCCGGCCGCCGCCACGCGCCGAGCAGCAATGACAGGCCGACCATGCCGTTCAAGATGATCATGACGACAGCAAACAGGGTATCGCGCGCAAGTGTCGGGTTGTTTTCACCGTGAATCATGACGGCGGAGATTGCCATGACTTCGATCGAGGTGATGGCGAGCGTCAGAATGAGCGTGCCGTAAGGCTCCCGCAGCCGTTCGGCCAGATGATCAGCATGCCGCACGACAGACAAGGCGGAGCCGAGAACGACGGCAAACAGCCAGCCGAAAACGACAGCGAACCAAAGCGGATCGGAAAGCCGGCGAAAGAGCTGCTCTGGAAAAGCGAGGAATATCAGGCTGGTTGCGATGCTGACGCCGAGGAACCATTCCTCGCGCAGGCCGATGGCGGCGGCGGTGCGCAATGCGGGCCTGTCAGTCATCGAAACCACCGCCATTCCGCATGCTGCCGCAATGCGATCATCAACACCATCGTGTCCTGCCCGCTCTCAAAGCCCGGTCTGCTGCCCGAGAATACAAAAGGACCATGCCGCACGCCAGATGGCGCCATGAGACAGGTAAGGCCTTGCTTTATTCGCGTCCGGTTGCCGGGATCGCCGCGCCGGTAACGACAGCTGCGGCCGGTGAAATCAGGAAGGCGATGAGGCGGGCGATCGATTGCGGCGATACCCAGCCGTCCGTCTTCGCATTGGGCATGGCGGCGCGATTTTCAGGCGTGTCGATCGTCCCGGGCAGAATGCAGTTGGCGGTGATGCGGTGATCGCGGTTTTCCGCAGCGATTGCCTCGGTCAGCCGGATGACGGCGGCTTTCGAAGCGGCGTAGGCCGCCTGATTGGCTCCGGCCTTCAGGCCGGGGGCGGCGGCGATGTGAATGATGCGGCCATAGCCTGCTGTCTTCATGGTCGGGAGAACCGCAGCGCTGATCGTCAGCGCAGTGCGGGCGTTGGCGGTCATCATCGTGTCCCACTGGACAGGCGCATCCGGCCCGACCGGTCCCATCTGGAAGCCGCCGACCGTATTGACCAGGGCGCTGACCCCGCCGAAGCGCTTGACGGCGCGGGCGACAGCGGCGGCGCAGGACGCGTAATCGGTGAGTTCCGTTCCGGCGATCGACAGGAACTCGGTGGAGGCGGGAAGCTCGCCGGCCAAGGCTTCCAATTCCTGGCTCGACCGGTTCATGCAGACGAGCTTGGCGCCGCCTGCGGCAAGCTCGCGGACAACGGCGCTGCCAAGGTTGCCGCCGGCTCCCGTGACGATCACGGCTTTCTGCTCGTTCATGGCAATCGATCTCCTGACGGTGCCGGTGCTGGATGATGCCGCGCATTGTTGATCCAGGCTGCGCCGTAACGCAACCCCCGTGCAGCTGCGCCACAGTCAGGTATCTCAGGATTGTCGGCAGAGTTCCCCGTGGAGAGCTCTGCCCGCGTCATCGGCGGTTCGCCGGGCCAGGCTTCAGTGATATTTTTCCCGTTCGCGGCCGAGGATGACCGGCGCATCCAGCTCGGAGATCGGGCGGCTGACATCGGCGGGGATATCCCCGGTGAGCTGCAGGTCGAGATAACGGGCGCAGCAGACGCGCAGGAAGGATGTGAAATTTCCGAGATCGTGACCGGCGTCGATCGACTCATGATGCAGACGGGTGATCAGCTGCACGACGTTCATGCCGTCGCGCCGGGCAATTTCCTCGAGCTTCGACCAGAAGAAGTTCTCCAGCCTGACGCTGGTGACCATGCCGTCGATGCGCAGCGACCGGGTGGTGCTTTCCCATAGCAGCGCATCCGCTTTGATGAAGAGTTCACACATGTCTTCCTCCCGGTGCCGCCCTTGTCAGGCGGCGTTGGTTTCAGGCATCGACGCGGCGTCGAGCACTGCCATGAACTGGCGCAGCCAGGAGGGATGCGCCGGCCAGGCCGGCGCCGTGACCAGATTGCCGTCCGAGACCGCGTCGGTGATCGCAATATCGGCATAAACGCCGCCGGCCAGTTCGACTTCCGGCCGGCAGGCAGGATAGGCCGAGCAGGTGCGGCCTTTCAATACGCCGGCAGCGGCAAGCAACTGCGCACCGTGGCAGATGGCTGCAACAGGTTTTCCGGCATCGAAGAAGTGCCGGACCGTGTTGATGACGTCGGCATTGAGGCGAAGATATTCGGGCGCGCGGCCGCCGGGGATGACGAGGGCATCGTAATCCTCTGCCCGCACGCTGTCGAAAGTGGCGTTCAACGCGAAATTATGGCCGCGCTTTTCGGAATAGGTCTGGTCGCCCTCGAAATCATGGATGGCGGTGGCGACGCTCTCACCCGCCTTCTTGCCGGGGCAGACGGCATCGACCGTATAGCCGCAGGCGAGCAGCGTCTGGAACGGCACCATCGTTTCATAATCTTCGGTGAAATCACCTGTTATCATCAGGATCTTTGAAGCTGGCATCGTATCCTCCTTTGAAACCAACCGACGAAGATTAACAAAGACCGTCGGACAGAAGGTACTATGGGAATACTACAGGCGAAATTCTCAGTGGGAAGCATGTTGCGCGCCAGACCGCCTGTAAATTAAAGAGTTAGAGCATGATGTCGCCCGAAAACCGCTCACACTTTTCGGCATCATGCTCTAGCGGCATGCATCAGACTGTTCTGACCGTAGCATCCGGGACGGCGCAGGCCTCGCCGCCGCCGAAAAGGCGCGAACGGGTGAGGAAACGTTTCTCGCGGCCGTTGTCGAGCGAGAACATGCCGCCGCGACCCGGCACGACATCGATGATCAGCTGTGTGTGTTTCCACGCCTCGAACTGGCTGGCACTGATATAGACCGGGACGCCGCCGATCTCGCCGAGCTTGACGTCGCTGTCGCCGACCATGAATTCATTGGCGGGGTAACACATCGGCGAGGAGCCGTCGCAGCAGCCGCCGGACTGGTGGAAGAGGATATCGGGATGATCGCGCTTGATCTCAGCGATCAGATCAAGGGCTGCGTCGGTTGCGAGAACACGCGGTTCACCGTTGACGGTCGTTTCCATCGGTCTTCCTCCAAACGTTTCGGGAGGAAAAAGTCCCCTCCCCAACCCCTCCACACAAGGGGGAGGGGCTAAGCTGTGGCACCGCCTCGCAAAACAACAAGCCGGATGCACAATATGCTGCGGCCGAGAGCGAGTACGGCGAGCGCCGCACGTTAAGCCCCTCCCCCTTGTGGGGAGGGTTGGGGAGGTTTTTGACACTCCCTCCCACCACACGAAAGTTCTCAGAAGAAACCGAGCGCCTTCGGGCTGTAGCTCACCAGCATGTTCTTGGTCTGCTGGTAGTGCTCGAGCATCATCTTGTGGGTTTCGCGGCCGATGCCCGATTGCTTGTAGCCGCCGAAGGCGGCATGGGCGGGATAGGCGTGGTAGCAATTGGTCCAGACGCGGCCGGCCTGGATCTCGCGGCCGAACCGATAGCAGCGATTGGCGTCGCGGCTCCAGACACCGGCACCGAGGCCGTAGAGCGTGTCGTTGGCGATTTCGAGCGCTTCCTTCTCGGTCTTGAAGGTCGTGACCGAGACCACCGGCCCGAAGATCTCCTCCTGGAAGATGCGCATCTTGTTATGACCCTTGAAGATCGTCGGCTTGACATAATAGCCGTTCGCCAGATCGCCGCCGAGATCGTTGCGGGAGCCGCCAGCCAGGACCTCAGCCCCCTCCTGCTTGCCGATGTCGAGATAGGCGAGGATCTTTTCGAGCTGCTCGCTCGAGGCCTGGGCGCCGATCATGGTGGCGGAATCGAGCGGGTTGCCCTGCTTGATCGCTTCGACACGTTTGACCGCCTTTTCCATGAAGCGGTCATAGATCGATTCCTGGACGAGCGCGCGGCTCGGGCAGGTGCAGACTTCGCCCTGGTTGAGGGCAAACATCGCGAAACCTTCGAGCGCCTTGTCGAGGAAATCGTCATCTTCGGCCATCACATCGGCAAAGAAGATATTCGGCGATTTGCCGCCGAGTTCCAGGGTCACCGGAATGAGGTTCTGGCTGGCATATTGCATGATCAGCCGGCCAGTCGTCGTCTCGCCGGTGAAGGCGATCTTGGCGATGCGGGGGCTGGTCGCCAGCGGCTTGCCGGCCTCGATGCCGAAACCGTTGACGATGTTGAGCACGCCGGGCGGCAGCAGATCGCCGACCAGTTCGGCCCAGAGCAGGATCGAGGCCGGCGTCTGCTCGGCAGGTTTCAAGACGACGCAGTTGCCGGCGGCAAGCGCGGGAGCGAGCTTCCAGGTGGCCATCAGGATCGGGAAGTTCCAGGGAATGATCTGGCCGACGACGCCAAGCGGCTCGTGGAAGTGATAGGCGATCGTATCGTGATCAATCTCGCCGATCGAGCCTTCCTGGGCGCGGATGCAGGAGGCGAAATAGCGGAAGTGGTCGATCGCCAGCGGAATGTCGGCCGCCATGGTCTCGCGGATCGGTTTGCCATTGTCCCAGGTCTCGGCCTGGGCGAGCAATTCCAGCTTGTCTTCCATCCGCTCGGCGATCTTCATGAGGATGTTGGAGCGTTCGGCAGCGGAGGTGCGGCCCCATTTTTCCTTGGCCGCATGGGCGGCGTCGAGTGCGAGATTGATGTCCTTTTCATCGGAACGGGGAATGTCGCAGAGCTTGCCGCCGGTGACGGGCGTCAGGTTTTCGAAATACTTGCCTTCGACCGGCTCGCGCCATTCGCCGCCGATATAGTTGCCGTATTTCAGCTTGAACGGCGACTCGACGATTTTCTGATGAAGCATGTCATCCTCCCAAGATGAGCCAGGTTCCCAAGTGAACCAGTGGAGGGAAAATGGGCGTGTTTTGCCGAAGGGAACAGGGGAGGTCTTCCATACCGCAGTGCACACTGTCGCAGACATGCGACAGGGCCGCATCAGGATAACCATGTCAGTGACATGTTCGGGGTCGGGCTAATGCAGGTCGAACTTCTTCATCTTCCGGTGCAGCGTGGCGCGGCTTATGCCGAGCGCGATCGCAGCCTGCGAGACGTTGCCGCTGGTGCGCGACAGCGCCCGCAGCAAGGCCGCTTTTTCCGCCTCGACCATCTCTTCCTGTTGTGAAACGACGGCTTCGCGCAGAGCATCGGCGGCCGGGATGCCGGCCGCAATCCGCTTGTCGTCCAGCTGCAGCGCGATGCGGGCGGCGCGGGTGGCGCCAAGCACGAGATCATGCCTGTCGACGGCAAGCAGGGCGGCGGCCGAATTGGCGCCGGCCGGGACCATCAGGAAGCGGGCGCCGGGAAAGGCCGAGCGGAAGAGGTTGAGTTCGATGCGCATCGCCGCATCGCGCACGGACTGCGTCAGGATCGCCAGCGTCATTTCGTTGACGTCCTCGCGGCAAGTGGAGATGTCGAGGGCGGCGGCGAGTTCACCGCGATGATCGCGGACCGGCGCCGTGGTGCAGCTCAGGCGGATATTCGAGCAGAAGAAATGCTGGTCGCGGAAGATGGCGACGGCGCGCTCGTCGGCAAGTGCGGTGCCGATGCCATTGGTGCCGATGCTCGCCTCGGTCCACACCGAACCGGTCCAGAGACCGAGTTGGCGGAAGTCCTTATCGTCGCCGGCAGCGCCCCGGCGCTCCAGCGCGATGCCATTCCTGTCCGTCAGAAGGATGCAGCAGCCGGCTTTGCCGACCGTGGTGAACAGCCGGTCGAGCTCCTCGGTCGCGCCGGCGACCAGCCGTTCGGACTGTTCGCGGGCGCGGTGAAATTCCTCGTCGGTCAGCTGCAGCGGCGCACGTTCGTCCTCGGGCGCGAGCCGGTGCATGGTCATGCAACGCCGCCAGGAGGCGACAATCGGAGAACTCGCGGCGGCGGAATTCCGCTGCGCAGAGCTATAGACATGCTCTGCATGTGCTGACTGTTCGTGCATCTGCTCCTCCCACGGAACGTCAGCATAATCTGAGGGAAAAGCGGCCGGTTTGCAATTGCACGCAGCGACGGCCGCCTTCCCCTCGCAAAAGCATGCGCGATCTTTGCACGACGGATACGCCACGTCTTTGATCTAGATCGGGTTCACAGCCATTCGCATGCGCGTCGCGATCCTTGCCCAGTTTTGCTGGAGATGGTCAGCGCCGCAGCCAGGCCTCGATGCCGCGGGCGGCGGCGCGGCCGGTCGCAAGGCAGGCGGTGAGGAGATAGCCGCCGGTCGGCGCTTCCCAGTCGAGCATTTCGCCGGCGACGAAGGTGCCCGGCAGCGCAGTCAACATGAAGCGGTCGTCGATGCTGCTCCAGCGGATGCCGCCGGCCGAGGAGATGGCCTCGCCGATCGGCCTCGTTTCGAGGACCGGCACCGGCAAGGCCTTGATCATGCCGGCGAGACGGACGGGATCGGCTCGGTCGCGCTCGGCGGCGAGCTCACGCAGCAAGGCCGCCTTGACCCCGTCGAGGCCGGCGCCCTTGCGCAGGCGGTTTGAAAAGCTCGATTTGGCATCCTGGCGCGTGAGGTCGCGGGTCAGCCTTTCGATCGTCCGACCCGGGGCGAGGTCGAGCGTCAGGGCAGCACGGCCGCGGTTCAGCAGCCGGTCGCGAAGGCTTGCCGCATGGGCATAGACCAGGCTCCCCTCGATGCCGCTTGCGCTGATGACGAATTCGCCGGGAAAGGTGCCGGCGTCGGAGGTGGCGGTGACCGACTTCACCGGCTCGCCGGCGAAACGCGCGCGGAAGCTTTCGCTCCAGTCGACGACAAAGCCGCAATTCGCAGGCTGGAAGGCGTCGATCTCGACGCCCTTCTCCGATAGCCAGGACAGCCAGCGTGCATCGGAGCCGAGGCGCGGCCAGCTTGCGCCGCCGAGCGCCAGCAGGGCTGCGTCGCAGTGGACGATGCTGCGTCCTTCGGGCGTTTCGAAAACATAGCCCTCATCGGCAAAACCGATCCAGCGGTGGCGGGTGCGCAGGGTGGCGCCCTGCGCCTCCAGCCGCTTGAGCCAGGCGCGCAGCAAGGGAGAGGCTTTCATCACATCAGGGAAGACCCGGCCGGACGAGCCGACGAAAGTCTTGGTCCCGAGCCCTGCTGCCCAATCCCTGATATTGCCAGGGGTAAAGGCATCGAGAGCAGGGCGCAGGCGGGCAGAGGCGGCGCCGAAGCGTGGGGCAAAACGGGCATAATCCTCGGAATGGGTAATGTTCAGCCCCGACTTGCCGGCGAGCAGAAACTTGCGGGCGAAGGTCGGCATGGCGTCGTAGACCGTCACCGCATGGCCGGAGAGCGAAAGCAGCTCCGCCGCCGCCAGGCCCGCCGGGCCGCCGCCGATGATCGCAATTCGCTTCTGGTTCATGGATGTCTTCGCCCGATTCTATCTGGTGCAGTTTTGGCGCGGGCGTCGATTGCCTGCAAGGGCAGGGATCAATGGTGCGGATGCGTGCACTGGCCGTGGTCGGCGAGAACCTCGATGACACGGCATTGGTCGACGCGGCCATGGCCGCAACCTTCCACCATGGTTTCGAGTTCGGCCTTCAGCGCCATCAGGCTGCGGATGCGCTGCTCGACCTCGACGAGACGAGCCTTGGCGATGGCATCGGCAGAGGCGCAGGATTGGTGCGGATCATCCTGCAGGGTGAGCAGCGTGCGGATCGCCTCGATCTCGAAGCCGAGTTCGCGGGCATGGCGGATGAAGGTGAGGCGGCTGATATCGGCGGGTTCGAAGGAGCGCTGGTTGCCTTCGCTGCGGCTTGGGGCCGCGAGCAGGCCGATGCTCTCGTAATAACGCACCGTCGGCACTTTGACTCCGCTCCGGCGAGCGGCTTCGCCGATCGTGATCTTTTTCATGATTTTCCTCTTGCACCTCTAGTCGCTAGAGGATGTAGGAGGGATGCTTCTGTTTGACAAGGAAGCGGATCATGGCTGAGACGAGCGAGACACGATACCGGGTCGGCGGCATGGATTGCGCCGCCTGTGCGACCAAGATCGACACGGCGGTCAGGCGCGTGGCGGGTGTCGCCGATGTGTCCGTCTCGGTGGTGGCGGGCACGATGACCGTCCGGCATGACGGCAGCAGCGACCTCAAGGTGATCGAGAAGAGGGTGACGGGGCTCGGTTATTCGGTTTCGCCCTTTACCGGAAGCGTGGCGCCGGCACGGGATCACGGCGCGCACGATCATCACGACCACGGCGATCATGCCGGTCACGACCATGATCATGATCACACAGGTCACGATCATGGCAAAAAGAAAATCGAGGGGCTGCATGGGCGTGACCATGCGCCGATGACCGGTTCCTGGTGGCAAAGCCGGAAGGGTCGATTGACCATCGTCTCGGGTGCAGCGCTGATCGCCGCCTATGCCATCGGCCATCTCGTGCCTGCGGTCGCATCCTACGCCTTCGTCATCGCCATGCTGGTCGGGCTGGTGCCGATCGCGCGCCGCGCCATCATGGCGGCTCTATCGGGCACACCGTTTTCGATCGAGATGCTGATGACGATCGCCGCCGTCGGCGCCGTCATCATCAATGCCGGCGAGGAGGCAGCGACTGTCGTGTTCCTGTTTCTCGTCGGCGAGCTGCTGGAGGGGGTGGCGGCCGGCAAGGCGCGCGAAAGCATCCAGTCGCTGACGGCGCTGGTGCCGAAAAATGCGCTGCTCGAAGACAATGGCCAGACGCGGGAGGTGCCGGCGGAAAGCCTCGCCGTCGGCGCGATCATCATGGTGCGTCCGGGCGACCGTATCTCGGCGGATGGCATCATCGTCTCCGGCGAGAGCGCGATCGACGAGGCGCCGGTGACGGGCGAGAGCACGCCGGTGCGCAAGGGTGTCGATTCCGTCGTCTTTGCCGGAACGGTGAATGGCGATTCTGTGCTCAGGGTCCGCGTCACCGCGGCCGCGGCCGACAATACCATCGCCCGCGTCGTCAAGCTGGTGGAGGAAGCGCAGGAATCGAAGGCGCCGACCGAACGTTTCATCGACCGGTTCTCGCGCTATTACACGCCCGGCGTCGTGGTGGTCGCAGCACTGGTGGCGATAGTCCCGCCGCTGCTGTTCGGTGGGTCTTGGGGCGAATGGATCTATAAGGGCCTTGCCATCCTGCTGATCGGCTGCCCCTGCGCGCTCGTCATTTCGACGCCGGCGGCGATTGCCGCCTCGCTTTCAGCAGGCGCGCGGCGCGGGCTGCTGATGAAGGGCGGCGCAGTGCTGGAAACGCTCGGCAAGGTCACGATGGTCGCCTTCGACAAGACAGGCACGCTGACGGAAGGCAAGCCTCAGGTGACCGATATCGTTTCCTTCGGATTGAGCGAGGCGCAGGTCTTGTCGCGCGCGGCGGTGCTGGAACAGGGCTCCAGCCATCCCTTGGCGCTGGCGATCCTCAACCGTGCTCGGGCAGACGGCGTTCCCGTGCCGCCGGCCTTCGAGCTAGAAGCGCTGCCGGGCAAGGGTGTCAGCGGCAAAGTCGGCGGCGAGACGCTCGACCTGCTGTCGCCATCCGCTGCCCGCGAGCGCGGAGCACTCGATGGCGAAAAGGATGCACGCATTGCTGTTCTGAACGACGAGGGCAAGAGCGTATCGGTGCTGTTCGTCAATGGCGTTGCGGTCGGCCTGATCGCCATGCGCGACGAGCCGCGCGCGGATGCCGAGGTCGGGCTTTCCACGCTCAAATCGGCCGGCGTCAAGGCGATGATGCTGACGGGCGACAACAAGCGGACGGCGGCAGCCGTTGCCGGCATGCTCGGCATCGACTGGCGCGGCGAGATGATGCCTGAGGATAAGCAGCGGGTCGTCGGCGAATTGAAGCGTGAGGGGTTCATCGTCGCCAAGGTTGGCGACGGCATCAACGACGCTCCGGCGCTGGCCGCCGCCGATATCGGCATCGCCATGGGCGGTGGCACCGATGTGGCGCTTGAGACGGCCGATGCCGCCGTGCTGCACGGGCGCGTCGGCGACGTGGCGCGGATGATCGAACTTTCCAAACGAACGATGCACAATATCGTGCAGAACATCACCATCGCCCTCGGGCTGAAGGCGGTGTTCCTGGTGACGACGATTGCCGGCATCACCGGCCTCTGGCCGGCGATTCTCGCCGATACCGGCGCCACCGTGCTGGTGACGATCAACGCGCTCAGGCTGCTTCGAGTAAGGACATAACACCCGATGTCGTCCCTGCGGCGCTCGTCACCTGAAGCGTGGCGTAGACCGCTGATAAGGGGCGCCAACTCCTCTTTCGTCATGCTCGGGCTTGTCCCGGGCATCTGCCTCCGGTCGATAGGCAGCAGATCCTCGGCACAAGGCCGAGGATGACGCGGAGAGGGGAGGTTTGTCATCCCGGACCTTCTCCACAGCCTGCTTTCGTTAAGCCTTCGATCCATGTTTTTCACAGGAACGCAGTGATTTCAAACCTGTCGTAACGCAATGCACAAACCATCCGTTGACGTGATTTTGGATTCGCGTACTATATCTAGTGTTCAAGGTTCCTTCGATTCGCCAGGATCGCGGGCTAAGACGGGAATACGGTGCGTTTCGCCATGACGGCGCAACAAGGCCGGAGCTGCCCCCGCAACTGTAAGCGGCGAGCAACTGTCCGATTTCAGGTCACTGGAGCATGATGCTCCGGGAAGGCAGGGGCAGGGTGCTTCGACCCGCAAGTCAGGAGACCTGCCTTGAACTAGATGTCCACGGGCGGGGTGTCCGGAAGGTCGCGTGCATGAAGCGGAATGATCCGCGCCTGTTGCGCTGCCCCGAACGTCCGCATGAGCACTTCGGGTTGAAGTCATGTCGAGAAGATCAAGGCCGCCGCCCGCGCAAATCCCGAAAGGGATCGTATCGGGCGTTTAAAGCGCCGACTTTGCCAGATCACCATCAAGCGTTGCCCCGGACGTCGCAAGGCGCCCGATCCCAGTATTGCGTCCTGAATTCTTTGATATCACGAGGAAGATGATGAGCGTTACCGTCTATAGCAAACCTGCCTGCGTCCAATGCACCGCCACTTATCGCGCTCTCGACCGCCTGGGCGTTGATTACGATATCGTCGATATCTCGCAGGATGCCGAAGCGCTCGATCGCGTCCGCAGCCTCGGCTACATGCAGGCGCCCGTCGTCATCGCCGGCGAGCGGCATTGGGCGGGTTTCCGTCCCGATATGATCAGCGCGCTCTCCTGACCGGAAAACGGCGATGGGGCTGCTCGTCTATTATTCCAGCCGATCGGAGAATACCCATCGCTTCGTCGCCAGGCTCGGATTGCGCGCGGCGCGCATTCCCTCAAGCGGCGCAGAGGCGTTCCATATCCGCGAACCCTTCGTTCTCATTGTGCCGACCTATAGCGGCGACGGTGGCAAGGGGGCCGTTCCCAAGCAGGTGATCCGTTTCCTGAACGATGCGGAGAACCGAGGACACATCCGCGGCGTGATTGCCGCGGGCAACAGCAATTTCGGCGAGACATACGGGCTCGCCGGCGACGTGATTTCGCGCAAATGCCAGGTGCCTTACCTCTACAGGTTCGAGCTCATGGGCACGGCCGAGGATGTCGCCAACGTCAAACACGGAATGGAACGATTTTGGACACGGGAACAACTCTGACGCGGGATGCGGGCGCAAAATCGCATAACACTTTTGCTCATCCCGCCGGCGAACGTCCTTTGAAAGCGGCGGAAACGCTCGACTATCACGCGCTGAACGCCATGCTGAACCTCTATGACGATGAGGGCAGGATCCAGCTCGACAAGGATCGCCTGGCGGCGAAGCAGTACTTCCTGCAGCATGTGAACCAGAACACGGTGTTCTTTCACAATCTGAGGGAAAAGCTCGATTACCTCGTGACCGAGGGCTATTACGAGCAGGAGGTACTCGATCAGTATTCCTTCAATTTCGTCCGCGACCTGTTCGATCAGGCCTATGCCAGGAAGTTCCGTTTCCCGACCTTCCTCGGCGCTTTCAAATATTACACCAGCTATACGCTGAAGACCTTCGACGGAAAACGCTATCTCGAGCGCTACGAAGACCGCATCTGCATGGTGGCGCTGACCCTGGCGCGCGGCGACGAGGCCCTTGCCCGCGACATGGTCGACGAGATCATTTCAGGCCGGTTCCAGCCGGCGACCCCGACCTTCCTCAACGCTGGCAAGAAGCAGCGCGGTGAACTGGTTTCCTGCTTCCTGCTACGGGTCGAGGACAATATGGAATCGATCGGCCGGTCGATCAATTCGGCGCTGCAATTGTCGAAGCGCGGCGGCGGCGTGGCGCTTTCGCTGACCAATATCCGCGAGGCCGGCGCACCGATCAAGCAGATCGAAAACCAGTCCTCGGGCATCATCCCCGTTATGAAGCTTCTCGAAGACAGTTTCTCCTATGCCAACCAGCTCGGTGCCCGTCAGGGGGCAGGTGCTGTCTATCTCAACGCCCATCACCCCGACATCATGCGCTTCCTCGACACGAAGCGCGAAAATGCCGACGAGAAGATCCGGATCAAGACGTTGTCGCTCGGCGTCGTCGTACCCGACATCACCTTCGAACTCGCGAGAAACAATGAGGATATGTATCTGTTCTCGCCTTACGACGTGGAGCGCGTCTACGGCGTGCCTTTCACCGAGATTTCGGTGACGGAAAAGTACCGGGAGATGGTGGCGGATGCGCGCATCTCGAAGAAGAAGATCAAGGCGCGCGAATTCTTCCAGGTGCTCGCCGAAATCCAGTTCGAGAGCGGTTATCCCTACATCATGTTCGAGGACACGGTGAACCGGGCGAACCCGATTGCCGGGCGCATTTCGATGAGCAATCTCTGCTCCGAGATCCTGCAGGTCAGCGAGGCAAGCGAATATAATGACGACCTCTCCTACAAGCATCTCGGCAAGGATATTTCCTGCAATCTCGGCTCGCTGAACATTGCCGCAGCCATGGATTCCGCCGATTTCGGCAAGACGATCGAGACCTCGATCCGGGCGCTGACGGCCGTTTCCGACATGAGCCATATTGCCTCGGTGCCGTCGATCGAGAAGGGCAATGACGAAAGCCATGCGATCGGTCTCGGCCAGATGAACCTGCACGGCTATCTCGCCCGCGAACGCATCTTCTACGGCTCGGAGGAAGGCGTCGATTTCACCAATATCTATTTCTATACAGTGACCTATCACGCGATCCGCGCCTCGAACCTTTTGGCGGTCGAACGCGGCACATGCTTCAAGGGCTTCGAAAATTCGAAATATGCCTCCGGCGACTATTTCGACAAATATACCGAGCAGGAATGGAAGCCGGCGACCGAGAAGGTGCAGGCGCTGTTCGACAAATCCGGAATCCATATTCCGACGCAGGACGATTGGGCGGCGTTGAAGACGGCTGTCATGGCCTCCGGCCTCTATAACCAGAACCTGCAGGCGGTGCCGCCGACGGGCTCGATCTCCTATATCAACCACTCGACCTCGTCGATCCATCCGATCGTCTCGAAGATCGAGATCCGCAAGGAAGGCAAGATCGGCCGCGTGTACTATCCGGCGCCGTTCATGACCAACGACAATCTCGATTATTATCAGGACGCCTATGAGATCGGGGCGGAGAAGATCATCGATACCTATGCGGCGGCGACCCAGCATGTCGACCAGGGGCTGTCGCTGACCCTGTTCTTCCGCGACACGGCAACGACGCGCGACATCAACAAGGCGCAGATTTACGCCTGGAGGAAGGGCATCAAGACGATCTACTACATCCGCCTTCGCCAGATGGCGCTGTCCGGCACCGAGGTGCAGGGCTGCGTGTCTTGTACGCTTTGATTTTGGGCTGCTGGCCGAGAGTTTCGAGCTTGTAGCCCCCTCATCCGCCTGCCGGCACCTTCTCCCCGATGGGGAGAAGAGACAAGCCGATTGCATGGCGTTCCCCTCTCCCCAGCGGGGAGAGGGCAGGGTGAGGGGGCTCCGCACTCCGTTAGAATTTGTGGAAGAAAGACCACCCAATGAACATATCCATCAAGCCAATCAGCCGCGTGCGCGCCATCAACTGGAACCGCATCGAGGACGACAAGGATCTCGAAGTCTGGAACCGGTTGACCGGCAATTTCTGGCTGCCGGAGAAGGTGCCGCTGTCGAACGACATCCCCTCCTGGGCGACGCTGACGCCGGCCGAGCAGCAGTTGACCATCCGCGTCTTCACCGGGCTGACGCTGCTCGACACGATCCAGAACGGCGTCGGTTCCATCAGGCTGATGGAGGATGCGGTAACGCCGCATGAGGAGGCGGTGCTTTCCAACGTCTCCTTCATGGAGGCGGTGCATGCGCGTTCCTATTCCTCGATCTTTTCGACGCTGTGCTCGACGCCCGATGTCGACGATGCCTATCGCTGGTCGGAGGAGAACGAGTTCCTGCAGCGGAAATCAGTGCTGATCATGGAGCAGTATGGTTCCGGCGATCCCTTGAAGAAGAAGATCGCGAGCGTCTTTCTCGAGAGCTTCCTGTTCTATTCCGGCTTCTACCTGCCGATGTACTGGTCGAGCCGCGCCAAGCTCACCAACACGGCCGACATGATCCGGCTGATCATCCGCGACGAGGCGGTGCACGGCTATTATATCGGCTACAAGTTCCAGCGCGGGTTGGAGCGGTTGTCCGGGGAGAGAAGGCAGGAGATCAAGGATTTCGCCTTCGACCTGCTGCTCGAGCTCTACGACAACGAGGCCCGATATACCGAGGCGCTCTATGACGGCGTCGGGCTGAGCGAGGACGTCAAGAAATTCCTGCATTACAATGCCAACAAGGCGCTGATGAACCTCGGCTACGAGGCGCTTTTCCCGGCCGAGGCCTGCAAGGTCAATCCGGCGATCCTGTCGGCGCTTTCGCCGAATGCCGACGAGAACCACGACTTCTTCTCGGGCTCCGGCTCCTCCTATGTCATCGGCAAGGCTGTCGCGACCGAAGACGAGGATTGGGATTTCTGAGCCTTTCTCGCAGTCTGCCCTTATCATTTGCTTCCCTGTCGCCCACATTCAGCGGAAACTGAATTCGATCCTCGCCGATGACGTGATGTAGCGGAGTTTTTGATGTCGCCTTTTTTGAACAAGACCGGGACTGCCGTTGAAGCGGACGAGGGCGTCTGGCCGATCCGCAGGAGGCGGATTCTCGATTGGCTGGTGAACGAGACGCGGGGCGAGCGTTTCATCGACAACATCCTGGTGGACATGTGTGAGAAGCTGCTTGCGGCTGGGGTGCCGGTGGCGCGGGCGACGCTGCATTTCAGGGTGAACCACCCGCAATGGGTGGGTGCCCGCATCCTCTGGAAGGAAGGGCTCACCGAGGCGAAGATCGATACATTCGCCTATGGCGTCGAAAACACGCCGGAGTTCCTGACCAGTCCTGTTAACGCGATCCATCAGGGTGCGGAGGAAGTGCGCAGGCAGTTGGAAGGTGCAGCCGACGGCGACTTGGATTCCTTCTATCGGGAACTGCGCGACGACGGCCTGACCGAGTATATCGCCTGGCCGCTCGAACACACCTTTGGCAAACGGCATGTGGCTACATTTTCCACCAGCCGGCCGGGCGGTTTTACCAGCGAACATGTCGATTTCCTGCGTGATCTCCTTCCGGCCCTGACTTTGGTCAGCGAAATTCGCCTGAAGAACATCATGGCGCGCACGCTGCTGCAGACCTATGTCGGGCCGCATGCGAGCGAGCAGATCCTGTCGGGCGTGACGACGCGCGGCAGCGGCGCCACCGTCGGTGCGGCGATCATGATCTGCGACCTGCGCGACTTTACGGCGATCTCCGATCTCTGGCCGCGCGACGATGTCATCCATCTGCTCAACGACTATTTCGACGCCATGTCGGATCCGATCGAACACTATGGCGGCGAAATCCTGAAGTTCATGGGTGACGGATTGCTGGCAATCTTCCCCTTAAGCAAGGAAACGGCCTGTGCCGATCTGCTGCAGGCGATCCGCGAAGGGCAGGCGTTGATGGCCGAGCTGAACGAGCAGCACGCACGAACAGGACGCGAACCGCTGCGTTACGGCGTCGGCGTGCATGTCGGCGACGTCATGTACGGCAATATCGGTTCGCGCCGGCGGCTGGATTTCACCGTCATCGGCCCTGCCGTCAATATCGCCTCGCGGCTGGAAAGCCTGACCAAGGAGGTCAAGCGTCCGGTGCTGCTGTCGCGGGCCTTCGTCGAAATGGCGGGCTGCGCCGAAGACATGGACAGCCTCGGCACCTTCCCGCTGCGCGGGCTCGGAGAGCCTGTCGATGTCTTCGCTTTTCCTGAGCGGTAAACGGATGGGGCTTCACACGCCGCGTTTGTTTCCCCACAGCAGCACGTGCAGCTGCGGCAGCACGCGCGGGGCAAACCATCCGTCGGCGGTCACCTTCGCAACGAGCCAGTGCATCCGGTCCATTACGCCGTCGATATCGATGCGGGCGTCGTCGTCATCGGGCGGCGGCGGCGTATGGTTGCCCGGCTGAAGGAACAAGGGAATATAGGGATAGCGCCGACCCGCCTCTCGGGCAAAGGCGTAATCGTCATCGTCGAAGACGACGATTTTCAAGGCGATCTCCGGGCCACCGGCGGCAAGCCGGAGGCAGCTGTCGACCTGATCCCAATCCGTCAGCATTCCGCTTGATGGCGGCTTAGGGCTCAAGACCAGGAAGTCGAGATCGCGAAACCAGTTCCGGGCGACGCTCCCCTGCGTTTCCAGCGCGAAGCGGTAGCCTTGAGAATGGCCGAATTCGATCAGCGGCCCCAGGGGCTGGATCGCCGGATTGCCTCCGGAAAGGGAAACCGTCATCGGCCTGCCTGCGGAGAGCTTCGTGACCTCCTGCCAGATCGCCTCGGTGGACATGGGAATCCACTGATCCCGGAAGGCGCTGTCGACGGCGTGGAGGCTGTCGCACCAGGAACAGCGATAGTCACAGCCGCCCGTCCGGACGAACACCGTCGGCAGCCCGATCAAAGCGCCTTCGCCCTGGATGGTCGGGCCGAAGATCTCGCTGACGCGAATGGTCTCTCCGTTCATGGCCGGTACTCCGCCCAGGTCTTCGGCGTCTCGCTGACGCGGACGGACGATGTCTCGGGGAAACGCTGTTTGCACCAGTCGTAAAAATGCTTTGCCAGGAACTCGGAGGTGACTTTCGAATGGCCGAAGACCTCGTTCAGGTGGCGATGATCGAGAGCCTCGTCGATATAGCGCTTGAGCGGCGACAGGTCGTGATAGTCGCGAACGAACCCGTCGTCATTCAGAACTTCGGCGGCGAGCTCGACGACCACGACGTAGTTGTGGCCGTGGAGCCTGGCGCATTGATGGTCGGCCGGCAGATGATCCAGCTGGTGCGAGGCGGAGAGGTGAAACTCCTTGGTGATGCGGTACATCAACGCACCTCCGCCGCGGAATATTGCGACACCGCCGCTTTCCAGAAGTCCCGGTCTTCATAGTCCGTTGGATCGGCGACACCGGCAAGGTGGAAGGCTTCGCGGCGTTCGACGCAGGTTCCGCAGCGCCCGCAATGAAGGTTGCCGCCCTTGTAGCACGACCAGGTCTCCGCAAACGGCGTACCGTGTTTTGCGCCGTCGGCGACGATCGCCGCCTTGGAAACATCGACATACGGCGCCAGCAGTTTGACGCTGGCATAACCGTCCAGCGCTTCGTTCTGCATGCGCTGGAAGGCGTCGATGAAGCCCGGCCGGCAGTCGGGGTAAATGAAGTGGTCGCCGCCGTGCACGGCGACGGCAACGGCATCGGCCTTTTGCGCGGCCGCCAGGCCGAATGCGATCGCCAGCATGATGGCATTGCGGTTCGGCACCACTGTGGCCTTCATGGTCTCCTCGGCATAATGGCCGTCCGGGACCTCGACATTGTCGGTCAGAGCCGATCCGCTGAGATGGCCGCCGATGGCGGCGATGTCGATGATATGATGAGGAACGGCAAGGCGTGCGGCGCACTTGGCGGCGAAGTCGAGTTCCTTGCGATGCCGCTGGCCGTAGTCGAAGGAGATGAGGCCGACGAGCTGTTGTTCCGCTGCCATCCTGTGAGCAAGCGAAACGGAGTCGAGTCCGCCGGAGCAGACGACAATGGTTTTCATATTTTGGATCCCTTGTTTTGACCGGGTGGGCTGCGACCGGATTACGGACGTGCTTCTAGGCCAAATCACGCGCGATGCAAACAGTTTTAAGATGTCAGCTCGAAAGTTGTGCGGTCTCACCGATCGAAAATTGCGTTGCGGCGGCAGCATGCGGTGCAGGTCCCCGGCGTCGGGATTGTCGACGCGCTGACGCGGCATGCGTCCGCGATCCTCGCCGGCCGCCGTCGCCTCCTCCTGGATCGTGTCGACTTTCGGCGATCTGTTGGAGGAGTGAGGAAACCCGTAATAATTCAATATGATAACGGAATAGCCATATTTTTCTCGGGAGTCGAGAAAGGGCTTGACGATCAGGGGCTTATAACGTTTTAAATTAGCAACCGCGCGGAGGAGCGCGGCCGTATGTCGACCGCCGTAGCGGCGGAAAACATCGGGCGGCAGGGAGGGCCCGCCGCCGATTTCAAATGGGAGGAATTTCATGCGCAGGTTTTTGAGCTCGGCGGCCGTTGCCGTCGTGATGATGGCTGGCCTCGGTACAGCGCAGGCCGCCGATGTGAAGGAAGTGCAGATGCTGCACTGGTGGACATCGGGTGGCGAGGCGGCGGCCTTGAACGTGTTGAAGGAGGACCTGTCGAAGGAAGGCTTTGCCTGGAAGGATGTTCCGGTTGCCGGCGGCGGCGGTGATGCGGCGATGACGGCGCTGAAGGCGATGGTGGCAGCCGGCACCTATCCGACAGCCTCGCAGATGCTCGGTTATACCGTGCTCGATTATGCCCAGGCCGGCGTGATGGGCGATCTGACCGAGACGGCCAAGAAGGAAGGCTGGGACAAGTCGGTGCCGGCGGCGCTGCAGAAGTTCTCGGTCTATGACGGCAAGTGGGTCGCAGCCCCCGTCAACGTCCACTCGGTCAACTGGCTGTGGATCAACAAGGCGGTGATGGACAAGATCGGCGGCACCCAGCCGAAGAGCTTCGACGACCTGATCGCGCTGCTCGACAAGGCCAAGGCGGCCGGTGTCATTCCCTTGGCGCTCGGCGGCCAGAACTGGCAGGAAGCGACGATGTTCGATTCGATCGTGCTGTCGACCGGCGGGCCGGAATTCTACAAGAAGGCCTTCAACGACCTCGACGAGGCGTCGCTGAAGTCGGACACGATGAAGACGTCCTTCGACAACCTGGCGAAGATCGTCAAATACGTCGATCCGAACTTCTCCGGCCGCGACTGGAATCTGGCGACCGCCATGGTCATCAAGGGCGATGCGCTGGTGCAGGTGATGGGCGACTGGGCCAAGGGCGAATTCGTCGCCGCCAAGAAGACGCCGGATACCGATTTCCTCTGCTACCGCTTCCCCGGCACCGACGGCAGCGTCATCTACAACTCCGACATGTTCGGCATGTTCAACGTCCCCGACGACCGCAAGGCGGCGCAGGTGGCGCTGGCAACGGCGACGCTGTCGAAGAGCTTCCAGTCGGCCTTCAACGTCGTCAAGGGTTCGGTGCCGGCCCGCACCGACGTTCCCGACACCGACTTCGACGCCTGCGGCAAGAAGGGCATCGCCGATCTGAAGGCCGCCAATGAGGGCGGCACGCTGTTCGGTTCGCTCGCTCAAGGGTATGGCGCGCCGCCGGCGATCGCCAATGCCTATAAGGACGTCGTCTCGAAATTCGTCCACGGCCAGATCAAGAGCTCCGACGAAGCCGTCAAGCAGCTCGTCCAGGCAATCGACGACGCCCGCTAAGGGTCGTCGATGACAAATGCTTCCCCGTCTCTTGGGCCGGGGAAGCTTCAGGCTCCGCAGCGATAATTGCCGAGCGATCCTGCGGGAAGGGAGATGATATTCATGAGCACAGTTGCCACCACCGATCCGGTTCTGACCCCCGGGCAAGCGACGCCGATCTCGCTTCGAGGCCGGCTGCAGGATGCGCTGCCGAAGATCGTGCTGGCGCCGAGCTTCGTCATCACCCTGGTCTTCGTCTACGGCTTCATCGTCTGGACGGCCTATCTGTCGTTCACCAATTCCAAGACCTTTCCGTCCTATGCGCTGACCGGGCCACGTGCCTATCAGCGGCTGTGGCGTTGGACCTTCGAGAGCGACCCGCCATCTTCCTGGTATACCTCGATCACCAACATGGCGATCTTCGGCTTCCTCTATGTCGGCATCTGTTTAGCAGTCGGCCTGCTGCTTGCCATCCTGCTCGACCAGAAGATCCGCGGCGAGGGGCTCTTGCGGCCGATCTTCCTCTATCCGATGGCGCTCTCCTTCATCGTCACCGGCGTTGCCTGGAAATGGTTCCTCGATCCCGGCCTCGGGCTCGAGCAGACGCTGCACCACTTCGGCTGGACGAGCTTCCACTTCGACTGGATCAAGAACAAGGACTTCGTCATCTACACCGTCGTCATCGCCGGTGTCTGGCAGGCCTCCGGCTTCGTCATGGCGATGTTTCTGGCGGGCTTACGCGGCATCGACGGCGAGATCATGAAGGCGGCGCAGATCGACGGCGCCTCGCCCTTGCAGCTTTATCGCCGCATCGTCATTCCGCTGCTGCGGCCGATCTTCCTCTCCGCCTTCATCGTGCTCGCCCATATGGCGATCAAGTCCTACGACCTGGTGGTGGCGCTGACCTCGGGCGGG
>NZ_NWTA01000040.1:0-28345 GCF_002531955.1 Rhizobium sp. M10
GCCCATGTCGCCGGTGGCAACCCCGATCACCGCGCCCTTGTCGTCGTAGAGCACCTCGGTTGCGGCAAAGCCCGGATAGATCTCGACGCCGAGTTCTTCGGCCTTGCCGGCCAGCCAGCGACAGACATTGCCGAGCGAGACGATGTAGTTGCCGTGATTGTTCATCAGCGGCGGCATCATGAAATTCGGCAGGCGGATCGAGCCGGCCGGGCCGAGCAGCAGGAAATGGTCCGCGGTGACTTGCGTCTTGAAGGGATGATCGGCCTCATCGCGCCAGCCGGGCAGCAGCCGGTCGATGCCGATGGGATCGACGACGGCACCCGAGAGGATATGGGCGCCAACCTCGGCCCCCTTCTCCAGCACGACGACCGACAGTTCCGGATTGACCTGCTTCAGCCGGATCGCCGCCGCAAGCCCGGCAGGGCCTGCTCCGACGATCACAACGTCGAATTCCATGCTCTCGCGCTCGGGCAGCTCAGTCGTCTCGCTCATTCACTCGTCTCCGCTTGGCCACCTGTGGCCATCATCCCATGGTCCCTGTCTTGTCAAAACGACGAAGCATTGTCGAGCCGGGATGCGACAGCCAATCCTCAATTCGCACAATGATATTCAGCCGATCCAAGATTTACAATAACGCTTACGTTAACGTCAATTAAGAAACCCCGATCGGGTTACCGTCCTCCCTTTCCTTTTTCGTGGCCTGCGCCTTATACATCGCTCGAAGACATTGGAGGATATCATGGATCTCGGCATCAAGGGCAAAAGGGCACTCGTTCTCGCCTCCTCACGCGGGCTCGGCCTCGGCATTGGCGTGGCGCTGGCGCGGGAGGGCGCAAACGTGCTGCTCTGCGGGCGCAGCGGCGAGCAGCTCGAGGCCAATTGCAAGGCAATCAACAGCGAAGGCAATGGCCGGGCTGACTGGATCTGGGCCGACCTCGCAGACGAGCGCTTCGTCGAGACGGCGAGGACGGCCGTGAAGGACAAATTCGGCGGCCTCGATATCCTCGTCAACAATACCGGCGGTCCGACGCCCGGCACGACCGAGGAGATGACGGCCGAAAAGCTCGAAACCTACTTCCTCTCCATGGTCGCCCGCGTGATCACCCTCACCAATGCACTGCTGCCTGATATGAAGGCGCAGGGCTGGGGCCGCATCCTGACGGTCGCCTCATCGGGCGTGATCGAACCGATCGCCAACCTGGCGCTGTCGAATACGTTGCGCCCGGCGCTTGCCGGCTGGAGCAAGACGCTTGCCGCCGAGGTGGCGAGCTTCGGCATCACCACCAACCTGCTTCTGCCGGGCAGCATTCTGACGGCGCGGCTCGACGATCTCGATGGCGCCGCAGCAAAGCGCACCGGCAAAAGCCTCGAGGAGATCCGCGCCGACAAGGAGGCGCGCATTCCCGTCGGCCGCTACGGCCGGGTGGAGGAGTTTGCCGCAACGGCCGCCTTCCTCTGCAGCCAGCCGGCAAGCTACATCACCGGCTCGCTCATCCGCTGCGACGGCGGCGCGGCGCGATCCGTCTAGTCTCTAGAGGCTGCTCAGGCGCGGGCCGCCTGAGCAGCCCAGCTCGTCGCGCTGCGGATCATCTGCTCGACATTCCCCGGATCGTCGGCAAATTCGGCGAGTTCGGAAAGCCGGTGGAAGCCGGTCATGATCGTGATGCGCCGCCGGTCGAGCCGGCGGCCGGTCAGGATTTCATAGGCCGAGATGATGCGCGCGGTCAGATCAGGCGAGATGAAGTTCGAATAGACGAACTCCTGGTGCAACGGCCCGAAACCGGAATCGGCAAAATCGTAAAGGCCGTTGAGCCTGCCCTGCCGAAAGTCGAAGGCCATGTTCCATCCGTGGCCGTCGAAAAAGCCGTAGACCTTGCCGTAGGGATCCGGCGGCAGGAATTCGAAATCCGAAACGACGACCTCGGCAAAGCGCTGGATGTCAGCCGGCAGCAGCGGCAAAGCCTTCTTTCGTACCACGTCCGGCGATTGCCACGGCTGAATCGCCGTTGCGCCGGCCGCGCGCAGGCGGTCGGCGTCGAGCGCATGCAGCTCGGCGTAAAAACGCGCGAGATCATCCGCCAGACGCTGGCGGTCGCCCTCCCCGAGCGCATCGTAATCTTCGGCAATGAGGTGTTCGCCCTCCAGCTTGGCGTGGCTGGAGAAGATCGGCGGGCCGTCGTGAATGCGCATGTCGGGAACCGCAATCGACAGCGACGGCCTGATGATGTCGAGCAGGGCCGCTTCCCTCACCAGCGCCCGTTCGGCGCCGAGATGGCGGGGAAACTTGAAGATCAGCGTGTCGTCGACGTCGACCGCCATCGAATCCCAGCCCTTCGCCGCCAGCTTGAAGACGGAGGCCGTCAGTTGGGGAAACACGCTTATGATGAGAGAGCGAAATTCGCTGGCGTCCAACTCAGTCATGACGACCTGCCTCCTCTGTTTTTCCGCCGTTCTTCGCGTGCAGCGATCCGCCTTCGGGAACGGCATCAGCCTGCGCCGCGGACCGCCGGCAGTGCCGCCACGGAGCCGCGTCAAACGCACTCCTATTATATTAGTGTAGTTTGAGTATTACGGAATATTCATTACAAAATTTTAAGCCGTTATAACCACTTAGTGATCGCGGCCGGGGAATTATGTCTTTTTTGCGCCGCAATATAAGCGGCTCAATCGGAGCATAAAATTCGCAACCCTTGCTCAACCCGGTTCTGCCCCATGAAGAAATTTTGGATCACCGTCAGTATTATCGCCGTTGCCGCCGTCGGCCTCTGGCAATTCGGCAATCTGATCCCCTATGCCTCGCATATTCCCTACCTGTCGGAGCTGATCCGGCAGCCGGCCGGCGGCAATGGCGGCGGCCAGCAGGGGCAGGCCGACCAGGCCCAGGACGGCGGACAGCATCAGGGCGGCGGGCGCAGACGCGGCGGTGGCGGCCCGACCGTCGTCAAAACAGTCGCAGCCGTCAAAACGACGCTGCCGATGGATGTGACGGCGTCCGGCTGGGCTGACGCCGATGACAACACCACCATCGCCGCCCAGGAACAGGGGCTGATCGTCAGCATCGCGGCGCAGGACGGGGCGACCGTCAAGGCCGGCGACCTGATCGCCAAGCTCGACGACCGGACGGCCAAGGCCGCCGTCGACAAGGACAATGCGATGATCGTGCGCGACACGGCGACGCTTTCAGAGGCCGAGACCGCGCTGGTGCGCGCCCAGGATCTGTTCGACCAGAAGGCCGGCACCCAGCAGAGCCTCGATCAGGCGAGAGCCGCCCGCGACACTGCCGCAGCGACGGTCGATGCGGATAAGTCAACACTTGCCTCCGATCAGATCCTGCTCGAGCATACCGATATCCGCGCGCCCTTCGACGGCCGGCTCGGCGATATCGCCGTCAGCAAGGGCGCCTTCCTCAATGCCGGCGCGGCCATCGTCACCATCGCCAAGTACGATCCGATCTATGTGAAATTCCACTTGCAGGAACGTTATCTGCGCGAGCTGAAGAAGGCACTCGCAGCCGGACCGGTCGAGGTCAGCACGGCGCCCAATTCCACCAAGGGGCAGGTCCGCAAGGGCGAGATCAGCTTCTACGACAACACGGTCGACACCGCCTCCGGCACGATCCTCGCCAAGGCGAAATTCGAGAATGCCTCCGGCGCGCTCTGGCCCGGCCAGTCGGTCAATATCGTCGTGCATTTCAACAGCAAGGAACAGCAGGTGGTGGTGCCGACGGTTGCCGTCAGCCCCGGCCCGGACGGCTTCTTCGCCTTCATCGCCAAGGACGGAAAATCGCATCTGACGCCGGTCACCGTCGCCCGCGCCAATGGCGGCTTCACCGCCATCGAATCGGGCCTTTCCGAAGGCGACCATGTCGTCGTCGAGGGCCAGGGCCAGCTCAGCGATCAGCAGGCGATCCACGAAGAGTTCGACGAAAAGGCGCTCAATGTCGCCTCCGCCGACGCGCCTCGGCAGCCGCAGCAGTCCGAGACGATCACGGTGGGAGCGCAGCAATGATCCCGAATTTCTGCATCCAGCGCCCCGTCGCCACGACGCTGCTTGCCATCGGCGTCATTCTGGCCGGCCTTGCCGGTTACCGGCTCGTGCCGGTCGCGGCCCTGCCGCAGGTCGATTTTCCGACGATCAACGTTTCGGCACAGCTGAGCGGCGCCTCGCCGCAGACAATGGCGACATCGGTCGCCACGCCGCTGATCAAGCAGTTCGAGACCATTCCCGGCATCAGCGAGATCAGCGCCTCAAGCTCGCTCGGCAGCACCAGCATCGTGCTGCAGTTCGACCTCAACCGTGATATCGACGCGGCCGCGGCCGACGTGCAGGCGGCAATCTCGCACGCCACCCGGCAACTGCCCGACAATCTGACGACACCGCCGAGCTACCGCAAGACCAACCCGGCCGATGCGCCGGTCATGCTGCTCTCGGTGCAGAGCAACACCATGCCGCGCAGCAAGCTCGACGAGATCGCCGAAGACATCATCTCGCCGTCGCTGTCGACACTCCCGGGCGTTGCCCAAGTCAGCGTCTTCGGAGCACAGACCTATGCGGTGCGCGTCGAGGTCGATCCCAACAAGTTGCTCACCCGCGGCATCGGCATCGACACCGTCAATAAGGCGCTTTCTGCCGCCAACAGCCAGCAGCCTGTGGGCACGCTGCAGAACAATGCGCAGAGCATGACCATCACGGCGAATACGCAGCGCACCAATGCCGAACAATTCCGCTCGCTGGTGATTGCCAATCCGAACGGCGCGCCGATCCATCTCGGTGATGTCGCCGATGTGCAGGACGGCGTCGAGAACCAGTATACCGGCAGCTGGTATGACGGGCAGCGCGGCATCATCCTCGCCATTCAGCGCCAGCCGGATGCCAATACGGTCGACGTCGTCGACGCCATCAATGCCAAGCTGCCGCAGCTTCACGCCGAAATCCCGGCGTCGGTCACGACTGTCGTCATGAACGACGCCGCAAAACCCATCCGTGCGGCCATCGCCGACGTGAAATTCACGCTGTTCCTGACGATCGGCCTCGTCGTCCTGGTCATCTATCTCTTCACCGGCCATGCGACGGCGACGATCATTCCGGGGCTTGCCGTTCCACTGTCCCTGATTTCGACCTTCGGCATGATGTATGTGCTCGGCTACAGCATCGACAATATCTCGCTGCTCGGGCTGACGCTCGCGGTGGGGCTGGTGGTCGACGACGCGATCGTCATGCTGGAAAACATCCTGCGCCATGTCGAGGAAGGCATGCCGGTGCGCGAAGCGGCGATCAAGGGAGCGGGCGAAGTCAGCTATACCATCATTTCCATGTCGGTTTCCCTGATCGCCGTCTTTATCCCGATCCTGCTGATGGGCGGCGTCGTCGGCCGCGTGTTCAACGAATTCGGCATGGTGGTCGCCATCGCCATCATCTCGTCGGCCATCGTCTCGCTGACCGTGACGCCGATGCTCGGCTCGCGCCTCTCCAACAATCACAGCCGGCCGCCGCTCCTGATCCGCCTCTTCGATGCCGGGTTCGAGCGGACGCTCAGCGGCTACGACCGAGCGGTCGGCTGGTGCCTGCGCCATCGCGTGACGATCCTCGGCGTGTTCCTCGGCTCGGTGGCGCTGACGATCTACTTCTTCATGACGCTGCCGACGAGCTTCTTCCCGCAGGAAGACATCGGCCGCCTGACGATCAGCACCCAGGCCCGCCAGGATATTTCCTACTCGGCCATGGAGGCGCTGCAGCAGCAGGCGGCAGCCGCCGTCAAGGCGAACCCGGCGGTCAACCACGTGATGTCGACGATCGGCGGCAACCCGAACAAACCGCAGAACAACGGCTCGATGTTCGTCGAGCTGAAGGACAAGAAGGAGCGTCCGCCGCTCGACCAGACGCTGCGCGAGCTGCGCACGGCGATCAACACGATCCCCGGATTGCAGGCCTTCGTGACGCCGAACCAGAGCCTGCGGTTCGGTGGCCGCCAGACCGCCAGCCAGTATCAGCTGGTCATCCAGGCGCTGAGCGCCGACCAGACCAACCTCTGGGCCGGCAAGATCCAGGCGGCGATGCGCAAGGACCGGCTGTTCACCGACGTCACCTCGGACGCCCAGAACAACGCCCTGCAGGCCAATATCGTCATCGATACCGAGCGGGCGGCCGCCTTTGGGATCGACAATGATACGCTGCGCACGACGCTGCAGGAATCCTTCAGCGGATATACGGCGGCGGAGATCCAGTCGACCGGCGACAGCTACGACGTCATCGTCGAATACGATACGAGCAAACCCTGGGACGACCAGAAACTGGCGGAAATCCGTGTCGCCTCGTCGAATGGCAGCCTGGTGCCGCTTTCGAACTTCGCGCATGTCGAGCGCACCACCGGCCCGGTCACCATCAATCAGACGGGCCAGCTCGTCTCGACCACCGTCTCCTTCAACCTGCCGGAGGGCGTCTCGCTTAGCGACGCGACGGCGGCGATCGACCAGATCAAGAAGGAGATCAGCCTGCCGGCCGACGTCTTCACCTCCTATGGCGGCACGGCGGAAATCTTCCAGCAGTCGCAGGGCAATACGCCCTACCTGATCCTGGCGGCCGTCTTGACCATCTATGTCGTGCTCGGCGTGCTCTATGAAAGCTTCATCCATCCGCTGACCATTCTCTCCGGCCTGCCGGCGGCGGCCTTCGGCGCGCTGCTGGCCTTGAAGATCATGGGATTCGATCTGTCGATCATCGCCCTCATCGGCCTGCTGATGCTGATCGGCATCGTCAAGAAGAACGCGATCATGATGATCGACGTGGCGGTGGAGACCATGCGCACAACCGGCGAACAGGCGACGGCGGCGATCCACGAGGCTTGCGTGCGCCGCTTCCGGCCGATCATGATGACGACCTTCTGCGCCCTGCTCGGCGCCCTGCCGATCGCGCTTGGCACCGGCGCAAGCTCCGAGCTGCGCCAGCCGCTCGGCATCGCGGTTGTCGGCGGTCTCGTCGTCTCGCAGTTGCTGACGCTGTTCATCACTCCTGTCATCTTCGTCGAGATGGACCGCTTCGGAAACTTCCTCGGCCGGCTGATCGGCGGAAAAAACGTCGAGGAGCCGGAGTTGCAGGAGGCCAGGGCAATGGCTGCCGAATGATGACGGCCCTCTGACTTCGGTGTCGCCAGCCCTTGCGGCGCACGTCTTCTTCCCCGGGCATTTCTTCCCCAGGGAGAACACGTGCGCCTTCGATCACATCAACTTTCGATCCTCTTGAATGTGTCACGCCTCTGTGGCATCACCCGCCCTCCTGAATCCGGGCGTCCTTTCGCCCTTCGCGGAGCAACGCTCCGTCTCCAATAACAATCGGCATGAAGAGGTGCGGGCATGGCTCAGGCGCTGGGTTTCGACTTCGGCACGACGAATACGGTTCTCGCCATGGTGGATGGCGGGGCAACGCGCTCGATGGCGTTCACGAGCACGGCGGGAACGGCCGACAGCATGCGCACGGCGCTTTCCTTCATGAAGGATGCCCAGCTCGGCGCCTCGGCGCTGAAGGTGGAGGCGGGCCATGCGGCGATCCGCCAGTTCATCGACAATCCCGGCGAGTGCCGCTTTCTGCAGTCGATCAAGACCTTTGCCGCAAGCGCGCTGTTCCAGGGCACGCTGATCTTTGCCAAGCGCCATAATTTCGAAGATCTGATGGAGATCTTCGTGCGGCGCCTGCGCAACTATGCCGGCGACAGCTGGCCTTCGGACGTCAGCCGCATCGTCACCGGCCGTCCGGTGCATTTCGCCGGCGCCAGCCCCGATCCTGATCTGGCGACCGAACGCTACAACGAGGCGCTGTCGCGCTTCGGTTTTCCCGAAATCCACTATGTCTACGAGCCGGTCGCCGCCGCCTTCTACTTCGCGCAGAACCTGAAGCAGGATGCGACCGTGCTGGTCGCCGATTTCGGCGGCGGCACCACCGACTATTCGCTGATCCGCTTCGAGACCGTCGCCGGCAGGCTGACGGCCACGCCGATCGGCCATTCCGGCGTCGGCGTCGCCGGCGACCATTTCGACTACCGGATGATCGACAACATCGTGGCGCCGCTGATCGGCAAGGGCAGCCATTTCAAGAGCTTCGACAAGGTTCTCGAAGTGCCGTCCAACTACTATTCCAGCTTCGGCCGCTGGAACCAGCTGTCGATCTTCAAGACCACGCGCGAATTCGAGGATCTGAAGAAGCTGGTGCGCACCAGCCTGGAGCCGGAAAAGCTGGAGATCTTCATCGATCTCATCGACCATGACGAGGGTTATCCGCTCTACCAGGCGGTCTCGGCGACGAAGATGGCACTCTCGGCCGCCGAGGAGGCGCCCTTCGATTTTGCGCCGCTTGGCCGCGGCGGACACCGCAGCATCAAGCGCAGCGATTTCGAAGGCTGGATCGCCGAGGATCTCGCCCGCATCGAAGGCGCGCTCGACGAGGTGCTCGACAAGACCGAGACGAAGGCTGCCGAGATCGACAAGGTGTTCCTCACCGGCGGCACCTCCTTCGTGCCGGCCGTGCGCCGCATCTTCACCGAGCGCTTCGAGCGCGACCGGATCGAAAGCGGCGGCGAACTGCTGTCGATCGCCCATGGCCTGGCGCTGATCGGCGAGCGCGACGACATCGCGCAATGGACTGTGCAATAAAGCCGGCAGGAGCGGCCAATGTGCCGCCCGCCCTTTCAATGCCCATTTCTCTCCGTTAAGCTTGCCGCATGATCTCCGCCAACGACCTTTCCCCCGCCGAGCTGGCAGCGCTTCTGCATTTCCATGCGGATGCCGGCGTGGAGTGGCTGCTGGAGGAAGAGGCGGTCGACCGTTTCGCCGAGTTCGAGGCGATGAAGGCGGCGCGCCGTCCGGCGTCGGCGCAGCAGGAACGTCCCGCGGTCGGAGAGCGCCCAAACAGCGGAGAACGCCAGACATTGCCGCGCCCGACGGCAGCAGCGCGTCCGGCCCCGGTCTCCGGCCCGCAACCGGCGATTCCCGACGGCGAGGCGGTGCAGCAGGCGCGCTTCGTCGCCGAAGCGGCGCGATCGCTGGCAGAGCTCAAGACCGCGATCGAAGCCTTCAACGGCTGCAATCTCAAACACAGCGCCCGCTCGACCATCTTTGCCAGCGGCGACGCCGAAAGCGGCATCATGGTGATCGGCTCGGCGCCGAGCGCCGAAGACGATCGGGAAGGCCTGCCCTTCTCGGGAAAATCCGGCCAGTTGTTCGACAAGATGCTGGCGGCGATCGGGCTCAGCCGCTCGAGCGTTCTGCTGACACAGGTCATTCCCTGGCGTCCGCCCGGCAACCGGGCGGCGTCGGCGGCCGAGATCGACATCTGCCGGCCCTTCATCGAGCGCCAGATCGCGCTCGCCGAACCGCAGGCGATCCTGCTGCTCGGCAATTTCGCGGCACGGTTCTTCCTCGGGGAAAACGATACGATTCACGGCCTGCGCGGCCGTTGGAAGGATATCGTCATCGCCGATCGCGCCATTCCGGCCATCGCCAGCCTGCACCCCCAGGATCTGTTAACCGCACCCGTCAACAAGAGGCTGGCCTGGAACGATCTTCTCGCCTTTCAGGCAAAACTCAAATCCCTCTCTCTGCTCAGAAATTAGCCGAAGTTGAATAATTTATGAAGCGCGCCATGCATTTTTCGCATAGCTGCATCGCGCCAGCATGCATTGTAGAATCTATGTTGCACTGCAATATAAGCCTGTGTCTTGGGAGGAATCACAGGAACCAAGGCCATGAACAAGAGATTTCGTCCTATCCATTCCGGGTTTGAAACCCTTCGCCTTGCCGGCGACCAGCTTCGCTCCACACATGGCTACAGCCGCTTCGGCTTCGCCACGAACGAACAGATGATCGCCCGCGGAACCGGCATCAACAGCCGCACGGCGCGCCCGAACGCCATTTTCTCGGACTTCCAGCAATATTGAGCGGCAGGCGCTACAGCGCTGCCAAGTCTTTCCAGATGCTCAGATGACACTGTAGCGCTCTGAATTTGCTGCCTTTACATGTTAGAGTCACCCACCATGCCAACGATCCTGCTATCGCTTCTGCGCAACATCGAAACCTTCGAGCATATCCGCGCCGCGGTCTGCGCCGCGCGCGAGTATGAGCGCGAGCTGTCGGTAAAGCCGGCCAATGCCGCCCCGGGCTCAGCAGCGATCATCCTGTAATCACACCGCCAGCGCGTCGATCCGGGCCTTCGCCCATTCGAAGGCTTCGTCGACATAGGCGAACTTGACCGCCTGCCAGGCGCAATATTCCTCGACGAAATGCCGCGATATCCAAAGATGCGTCTTGCGCGGCTCATCATGCCAGCCGACGCAGCCGCGCTGCGCCGCCTTTGCCAGGAGCCGTTGCAGGTGCGTGCGCGACATCATGAAATCGGCGGCAAGCGCGCGGGTTTCGACGCGGCCGACGAGAAACTTGCCCGCCCCGGTGTCTTCCGGATCCATCCTGGCGATGAAGTTGTCGACGACGAGGCCGCCAGCTTCGGTCCAGAGAAACAACGCCACCTGCGCCGGCGGCTCCCGCCAGGCGGCATCTTCCAGGCAGTGGCGGGCAACGCGCGGCTGAACGAGCCTCATCAATGATGGATTTGCCTGGAAAACAGCCGCCCGTTCACCGCCGTCGAGCAGGTCGAGCGCGGCGAGATTGGCGTGAATCCAGGCAAACATCGCCTGGTGGCTGACATTGGCGGGCTCGAAATGGCGTGGCCGGCGCCGCTCGTCGCCGGGCGTATGGGTGATGAAGCGGTAGGTATAGAGTTCTTCGATGAAGGCGAGCACGGTGTTGCGGCTGGCCACCTTGTGGGCGGTGATGCGGCCAGTCAGCCGAACGGCGGTAAAACCCGAGGTCGGCTCGCGCGGATCATATTCCAGGTGGAGGGCATAGGCCGTCTGGGTCAGCAGCCAGCGCTGGTGGGAGGCGAGCAATCGTGCCAGACGCGGGCCGGCGTCGAACATGCCGCGCGTCTGGCCGGCCAGAAAGCGGATACTCGTCAGAAAGGAGCAGTTCCCCGCCAATTGCTCCGCCGTGAATGCCATTACGCTTTTCTCCACCTCCGCTCGCAGGCCAGCGTTCGGAGCAGTAATATCGAAAGCCGCGGTGGCAACGGCCCGTCAGCCGTGCACAGCGTTGAATAAATGATAGTTTCTCATGTTCAACAATCATATTCCTGAGGTCGACGCCATCCTAAGAATTGACCATTCCTGCCTTGGACCTCAGGCCTGCGGCGTCGTCGCCTTGCGCGCCTCGCGCTGTTCGATACCCAGCTGATGCTCGCGATAGATGATGAAGATACCGGCCGCAACGACGATGACGGTGCCGACCAGCATGGTGATGCTCGGCACGTCGCCGAAGACGAAGTAGCCGACGATGCCGCCAAGCAGGATCGACGTATATTCGAACGGGGCGATGGTGGAGACGTCGGCATGGCGGTAACTTTCGGTCAGCAGGATCTGCGCGACGCCACCGCAAAAGCCGGCAGCGATCAGATAAAGCGCCGACGGCCATGGCAGGACGAGCCAGCCGAAAGGCAGCGAAGCCAGCGAGAAGACCGATGCGGTGAGCGAAAAATACAGCACGATCGTCGCCGTCTTCTCCTCCTCGACGAGCCGACGCACCTGGATCATCGCCATGCCGCCGAGAACCGCCGAAAACAGCACGCACAGCGCGCCGACGGCCTGTTCGGTTTCCATGCCGCCGTCGCGAAACAGGGTGAGCTTTGGCCAGGAGATGATGGCAACGCCGGCCATTCCGACCAGAACGGCACTCCAGCGATAGATGCGCACGGTCTCGCCGAGAAAAACCGCGGCAAAGATCACGGCGACGAGCGGCAATGCGTAGCCGAGCGCAATCGCCTCCGGCAGCGGCAGGTGCAGGAGGCCGTAAAAACCGAAAGCCATCGACAGGATGCCGATCGTGCCGCGCTTCAGGTGGCCGACCGGATTGGCGGTGTGGAAGGCGGGGCGCAGCTGTCCGATATAGGCGAGATAGGCCATGATCGGGAAGAGCGCGAAGAAGGACCTGCAGAAGGTGACCTGACCCGGCGGAATATCCGGCCCGGCCAGCTTGATGCAGGTCTGCATGGCCAGGAAGACCACGACCGACGAGACTTTCAGCGCAATGCCTCTCATCGGGTTTCTGAGAACCGAGTGCATGATCCTGGCTCTAATGCTGACTTGAACGAACGGGGAGACGCGTTCGACTCGGGAACGCAACAGGTGACGCCGCCATCGTAGCGAAAGAAAATCCTGCTGCATAATCCTTAAATCGGCAGGAGTTCAAAGTTTTACGGCATGCTTTGCGCGTCTGAAGAGGCGGCGTTGTCATCGGCAAATCCTCAAGCAGGACCGGTAAATCCGGGCAAAAGACAGCGATTGCGACAATAACGCTCGATCGTCGCCTTCGCGCGCACCGTCTGCGACGAGGATTACGACGGCCTCGGCTGGCAGGGCGTCGTCGTGCAGCAGACCGAAAGCGACGCGACGATCAAGGCCGCGCTCAATCTGAAATAGCGGTCCTTCTCCCGGCCGCCGCATCCATCCGTTTCAAGCAGGATATTTTGCCCGCGAACTTCGTGTTCACGGGCAATTTGCTTTAACTTTAGTTCAGACTTTAATGTAATCATGCCCGGCAAATTCTCGCAGAGTGCGCCCGCCTCTGTATCCGCGGTTGTCAAATAACGGTCTTCAGGAAACACCATGCGAACAGATACCGGCCAGGTCATTCATCTGGCAGATTACCGTCCCACCGACTTCGTGCTGGAACGCGTGGACCTGACCTTCGAACTCGATCCGACGGAGACAAAGGTCGAAGCCCGTCTGATCTTTCACCGTCGCCCGGGCGCCGACATTACCGCGCCGATCGTGCTCGACGGCGACGAGCTGACGCTGGCGGGGCTGCTGTTCGACCAGGTGGAGCTCGACCCTTCGCGTTATGATGCGACGCCGGAAAGCCTGACCGTGCGCGACCTGCCGGAGAGCGCCCCCTTCGAGCTGACGATCACCACGATCATCAACCCCGAGGCCAATACCCAGCTGATGGGCCTCTATCGCACCGGCGGCATCTATTGCACGCAGTGCGAGGCGGAGGGCTTCCGCCGCATCACCTATTTCCCCGACCGGCCCGACGTGCTTGCGCCGTTCACCGTCAACATCATCGCCGACAAGGAGGCCAATCCGCTGCTCCTGTCGAACGGCAACTTCCTCGGCGGCGCCGGCTATGGCCCCGGCAAGCATTTCGCCGCCTGGTTCGACCCGCATCCGAAGCCGAGCTATCTCTTTGCCCTCGTTGCCGGCGATCTCGGCGTCGTCGAAGACACCTTCACCACCATGTCGGGCCGCGACGTGGTGCTGAAGATCTATGTCGAGCACGGCAAGGAGCCGCGCGCTGCCTACGCCATGGATGCGCTGAAGCGCTCGATGGCATGGGACGAAGAGAGGTTCGGGCGCGAATATGATCTCGACATCTTCATGATCGTCGCCGTCTCCGACTTCAACATGGGGGCGATGGAGAACAAGGGCCTCAACGTCTTCAACGACAGATACGTCCTTGCCGATCCCGAGAGCGCGACCGATGCCGACTACGCCAATATCGAAGCGGTCATCGCGCACGAATATTTCCACAACTGGACCGGCAACCGCATCACCTGCCGCGACTGGTTCCAGCTGTGCCTTAAGGAAGGCCTGACGGTCTATCGCGACCAGGAATTTTCCTCCGACCAGCGCTCGCGCCCGGTCAAGCGCATCGCCGATGTGCGCCATCTGAAGTCCGAGCAGTTTCCGGAGGATGGCGGCCCGCTCGCCCATGCGGTGCGGCCGACGACATATCGCGAGATCAACAATTTCTACACGAGGACCGTCTACGAGAAGGGCAGCGAAGTCACGCGGATGATCGCGACGCTGCTCGGCAGAGACGGCTTCAAGAAGGGCATGGACCTCTATTTCGACCGCCATGACGGCCAGGCGGTGACGATCGAGGATTTCGTCAAATGCTTCGAGGATGCGAGCGGCCGCGACCTCACGCAATTCTCGCTCTGGTACCATCAGGCCGGGACACCGCTCGTCACCGCATCGGGCAGCTATGATCCGGCGGCCGGCAGCTTCACTCTGTCGCTCGAACAGATGACGCCTGCGACACCCGGCCAGTCGAGCAAGGAACCGATGCATATCCCGCTCAGCCTGGCGCTCTTCGGCGAAAACGGCGGCAAGATCGCGCCGAGCTCGGTCGACGGCGCCGAATATGCCGGCGAGGTGCTGCACCTGACCGGCCGCACGCAGACGGCAGTGTTTCATGGCATCGGCTCGCGCCCGGTCGTTTCGATCAACCGCAGCTTCTCGGCGCCGATCAACCTGCATTTCGATCAAAGCCCGGCAGACCTCGCCCATCTCGCCCGTCATGAGACCGATCATTTCGCCCGCTGGCAGGCGCTGACCGATCTGGCGCTGCCGAACCTTCTCAAGGCTGCCCGCGACGCGCGCGAGGGCAAGCCGGTCGTCTGCGAGCCGACCTTCGTCGAGACGCTGATTGCGGCGGCCGCCGACGAAAGCCTCGAGCCGGCCTTCCGCGCCCAGGCGCTGGCGCTGCCGAGCGAATCCGATATTGCCCGCGAACTCGGCGGCAACAACGATCCCGACGCCATCCATGCCGGCCGGCAGGCGATCCTCAAACAGATCGCCGACGCCGGAAAGGATGTCTTTGCCGGCCTCTACGCGGCGATGGCGACATCCGGCGGCTTCAGCCCCGATGCCAAGAGCGCCGGCCTGCGGGCGCTGCGCAATAGCGCGCTGACCTATCTCTCGCACGCCGAACAGACACCTGCGCGCGCCAAGGCAGCCTTCGACGCAGCCGACAACATGACCGACCTCAGCCATGCGCTGACGATCCTCGCCCATCGTTTCCCCGACAGTGCGGAGGCAAGCGAGGCGCTGGCCGCCTTCCGCGATCGCTTTGCCGAAAACGCACTCGTCATCGACAAATGGTTCACGATCCAGGCCGGCATTCCGGGCGCCAAGGCGCTGGACCGCGTGCGCGGCCTGATGGAGAACCCGCTTTTCAAGCGGACCAACCCGAACCGGATGCGGGCGCTGGTCGGAACCTTCGCCTTTGCCAACCCGACCGGTTTCGGCCGGGCCGACGGCGAAGGCTATCGCTTCCTCGCCGGTCAGATTCTCGAGATCGACGGCCGCAACCCACAGCTTGCAGCCCGCATTCTCACCTCGATGCGTTCCTGGCGCTCGCTGGAGCCGGTACGCGCCGATCACGCCCGCTCTGCGCTGATCGAGATCGAGCGGGCGCCCGACCTTTCCACCGACGTGCGCGATATCGTCGAGCGCACGCTTAAAGGGTGATTTTGCTTGGTCCGGCCGTCGCGCACCACGCGGCGGCCGCCTCGCCCGGCGATTCGAATCGCCCGAAAAATACGAAAATATAAATAGTTAACGGATTTTTACCTTTGCCTCTGGACAAGGCGAATCACCCATGATTCTCTAGGTCAGGTTCGAGCGAGCGGCGCGCGAATCACACGAGGGACAGGCGAAGAGATGATGGACGTGCGGCGGGCAACCGTGGCCGGAGGACGGCTGCGTGTCGATTTTGACGGGCTGAAAGCCTGGCGAGACAGCCTATCCGGTCACTCGACATCGGAGCCGCTCCTGCGTCATCTGCCGAAGGCGGAGCTGATCTTGAAGCGCGCCATTCCGGCGCTGATCATCGCCTTCCTCTCCGTCGTCGCCGCCTCGCATTTCTTCGGCATGATGAGCGAATACAGCCGGCTGGAGGCTTCCGCCCGCCATGCCACCGCGCTTTCGGCGGCAACGGCCTCGGCCGTATTTGCCGATGCGGCCGACATTTTTGACAGCGGCGATATCACCGAGGCACAGGCCCGGCTTGCCAGGTACCTGCCGCAGGACCGGCTGGACAACGGCGCTTTCGTGCTGCTGGTGCAAGCCAGCGGCAAGGTTTTTGCCGCAACGACCGCCGGGCTTTCGCATGTCGGCAGCAATGTCGGCGATTTCTTCCCGGAAGTCTCGGCGATCCGGCGTTTCGGCGATCGGGCCGGCGTCATCGAAACGACGATCGGCGGCGTGCCGCACTATGCCGAGATCACGCTGATGGGCAATGCCGGCGGCTACGTCGTCGCCGCCACCTCGCTCGAGGAGGTCGGCCGGCTCTGGCGCGAGCAGCTGGCGCTCAACGTGACGCTGTTTGCCGGCATCTCCTCGATCCTGCTCGTCATCCTCTATGCCTATTACACGCAGGTGAAGCGGGCCCGCGACGCCGACGACATTTTCCTGGAATCGAACCTGCGCGTCGAGACGGCGCTGTCGCGCGGCCGCTGCGGCCTTTGGGACTTCGATTTCGAGAACCGCGAATTCTTCTGGTCGCGCTCGATGTACGACATGCTCGGCCTGCCGGGGTCCGACAAGACGATGGGCTTCGGCGAAGCCGCGCGGCTGATGCATCCCGATGACGGCGGGCTCTACGAGATCGCCCGCGCCATCGCCAAGGGCCATTCCGGCCAGGTCGATCAGATCTTCCGCATGCGCCATGCCGGCGGCCACTATGTCTGGATGCGGGCGCGCGCCCAGGTGATCCGCAGCAATTCCGGCCGCATGCACCTGATCGGCATCGCCATGGACGTGACCGAACAGCACCGGCTCGCCCAGCGCTATGCGGAAGCCGATCAGCGCTTGGCCGACGCCATCGAATGCACCTCGGAAGCCTTCGTGCTCTGGGACAAGAACGACCGGCTGGTCATGTGCAACACGCATTTCCAGCAGGCTTACGGGCTGCCGGACAGCGTGCTGGTGCCCGGCACCGAACGCTCGATCGTCAATGCCGCCGCCGCCCGCCCGGTCATCGAGCGGCGGATCGCCGATGCCGACGGCTCCGGCTATTCGCGCACGACGGAGGTGCAGCTGGCCGACGAGCGCTGGCTGCAGATCAACGAGCGGCGCACCCGCGACGGCGGCAGGGTGTCGGTCGGAACCGACATCACGCTGATGAAACGCCATCAGGAGCGGCTGCGCGAATCCGAACGCCGGCTGATGGCGACGATCGGCGATCTTTCGGCCTCGCGCCAGACGCTGGAGATCCAGAAGGCCGAGCTTTCGACCGCCAACGCCAACTACCAGGCGGAGAAGGAACGCGCCGAGGCCGCCAACAAGGCGAAGTCGGAATTCCTCGCCAACATGTCGCATGAGCTGCGCACGCCGCTGAACGCCATTCTCGGCTTTTCGGAAATCCTGCAGAACCAGATGTTCGGACCGCTCGGCTCGCTGAAATACGACGAATATGCCCGTGATATCCATGACAGCGGCAAACATCTGCTCAACGTCATCAACGATATCCTCGACATGTCGAAGATCGAGGCCGGCCATCTCAGGCTGCATTGCGAGCGCATCGACCTCGTGCCGCTGATCGAGGAAAGCCTGCGCTTCACCGCCATTCCGGCGGCCGAAAAGAACATCGTCATCGACCAGCGCATCTCCTCCGGCCTGACGCTGACGGCCGACCGCCGGGCGATGAAACAGGTGCTGCTCAACCTGCTCTCCAATGCGGTCAAGTTCACCGACAATGGCGGCCGCATCGCGGTGCGCACACGGCGCGTCGACGGCGCCGTCACCGTCACCATCGCCGATACCGGCATCGGCATCCCGCGCTCGGCGCTGTCGAAGATCGGCCAGCCGTTCGAACAGGTGCAGAGCCAATACGCCAAGAGCAAGGGCGGCTCCGGCCTCGGGCTTGCCATCTCGCGCTCGCTGACCGCGCTGCATGGCGGCCGCATGAAGATCCGCTCGCGCGAAGCGGTGGGCACGGTGATCTCGCTGCGCATTCCGGACGACGTTTAATTTCGACTAAGGCGGTCATTGTAACGCCGGATGATGATGGCCAGCCGCGGATTATTCCGACGCCACAGGATCGTGACGATCGTCTATGATTTGCTGGTCGGTGACAGCTCGCTGACCCTCGCTGCACGGCGGCCGCATGAAGATCCGCTCCGCGAAGCTATGCGGACCGTGATCTCGCTGCGCAGGAATTCGACGTGATATAGCGCCCGCTGCGCCCCTGAAACGGAGCGCAGCGCTGCAGGGCATATCGTAGCATCAAGCGGCGATGTTACCGCGAATGATGGACCGTGAACGAACGGGGTCGGCGGCAAGTTTGAAGTTATTCACCAGGTCGGCGAGGTGCCGCGTCTTGGCTCGAAGATCGGACGCCGCGGTTGTTGTTTCTTCGACCATCGCCGAATTCTGCTGCGTAACCTGATCCATTTGCACGATTGCCGCGTTGACCTCGGTCAGGCCGGCAGCCTGTTCCTGCGCGGAGGTGGCGATTGCGCCTATCAAACCGTCAATCTCGTTGACCTTGCTGACAATGGTTCCGAGCGTCTGGCTGGTACTTTCCACCAGCTCGACCCCGCGCTTCACCTGCTGCGAACTTGCCGCGATAAGGCCGCGAATTTCCTTGGCGGCTTCCGCCGAACGCTGTGCGAGTGCACGCACTTCGGACGCGACAACCGCGAAGCCTTTTCCCGCATCGCCGGCACGCGCCGCTTCGACGCCGGCATTGAGCGCCAGCAAATTGGTCTGGAAAGCAATTTCATCGATAACTGCGATGATCTGATTGATTTCCCCTGAGCTTCTGGCGATTTCACTCATGGCCTGTTCGGCCTGACTCATGATTTCGCCGGATCGATCGACATCGGCTTTGGCGCCGGATGCGACCTCGTTCGCCCGCTTTGCATCCTGCGAAGTGCGTTGGACGGTCGTGGTGATTTCCTCAACGGCGGCCGCCGTCTTTTCAAGCGAACTCGCCTGCCGCTCCGTGCGCTGGGAGAGATCATCCGATGCCGTGGCAATTTCCTCGGTGCCGGTGCGAATTGCTTCGGCTGTCGCGCTGATGCGCAGCATGGCATCCAGCAAAGCTTCGGTCGCACCATTGAAGTTGGTCTTGGCGGCCTCGCTCTTTGCGGGAAACTCAGCCTCGATCCGATAACTCAGATCTCGGTTGGCAAGCGCGGTGAGCGCGTCGCTGAGGTTGGCCATGGAGACGCGGTCGGCTTCGGCTTCGCTTTCCTTGAGCCGGCGATCGAATTCGTTGCGCTCTCTTTCCGCCGTTGCGGAAATTTCCGCAAAGAAATGATGCATCGCAACGGAAACATCAACAAAGATCGAATTCAAAAGGCTGCGAAGGAGTTCCCGGCGTTTGGCGGCAGTTTTCCATTTTGATGCTTCGACGAGCGTAATCACGAGTTCCGCTGCATAAATTGCGTAGCCCGACAGGTAAGCGGGATATTCGACCATCTGCGCAATATTTTGGGCAATCGCCGCCTGTTCGGTAAAATATTGCTCGGAGAGATCGCCGGTAGCGATACGGTTGAACTTGCGCAGTTCCTGTTGAAACAGTGCTTCGGAAAGCTCTTTGAAATTCGGATCGACCGAGCGATATGCGCAAGTCAGGACGTGGCGCAGATTTTTTTGAACAAGATCCCTAACTTCGGTTCCCACCCGCTTTTGTGCATCGCTCCAAGGCTTGATCTGCTCTTCAATATTTTTCATCGTATACCTGTTTATATGCAACTAAAGCGGGATAATCTTGACCAAACCAGTGAGGGATTGCGTCGCGCCGATTAAAAATCTGTGAAGCTAAACAAACTCCTACATTTCCGGGGACGGCGAAGAGTTGGTTGCGCAAAATGGATAAGAGCTCCAAGAATGGATAGGATTTCGATCGAAGGTCGATGCCCATCAGCTCTTCACTAGAGACAGAAAAATCTTCCGAACCGCCTTCGAGAGCCGTTTCACTTCCCCCTCCAGCGTCCTGATATCGGGGCAGTCGCCGGCACGGCAGACGAGTTCGATGAGGCCGGCAGGGGCGTCGTTCGGATCGAACTCACCGTCGATGCAGAGACGAATCAATTGCGACAGGCTGGTATAGAGTGCGAAGGCTTCGAGACAGGTGGCGAGATCGTCCGCGGCCAGCAGCCGGTCGCCGAGCAGCTTCAGGGCCTCGCCGGTGCTCAGTCCATTGACGGGGATGCCGACGCCTTTGGTGGGAGCGATCAGCGCCAGATACTGGGCGATGAATTCGAGATCGACGACGCCGCCGGGGATCAGCTTCAGGTCCCACGGGCCGGAAGGCGGCTTTTCCGTTTCGATCAGTTCGCGCATCTCGGCGACGTCATGCGCCACCTTGGCGATGTCGCGACCGGCCGACAGCACCTCGCGGATGATATGCTCCGCTTCGGCGATCAGGCTGTCATCGCCAGAGATCAGCCGGGCGCGGCTGAGCGCCATATGCTCCCAGGTCCAGGCCTCCTCGCGCTGATACTTGCCGAAGGCATTGATGCGGGTGGCGACCGGCCCCTTGTTGCCGGAGGGACGCAGCCGCATGTCGACCTCATAGAGCACGCCTTCGGCGGTCGGCGCCGACAAGGCGGCGATCAGCCTCTGGGTGATGCGGGTGAAGTAGCGCGTCGCGTCGAGCGGCTTCGGCCCGTCGGATTCGGAGGCGGCGTCGTCATAATCATAGAGCAGGATCAGATCGATATCGGAACCCGCTGTCAGCTCGAAGCTGCCGAGCTTGCCCATGCCTGATATGGCGATGCGCCCGCCGGGATAGTTGCCGTGTGCCGCCCGCATTTCGCCGATCACGGCGTCGAGCGCGGCTGCGATGACGAGATCGGCGAGATGGGTGAAGGCGCGAGCGGCCATTGCCCCGTTGATGGCGCCGGTGAGCAGGCGGATGCCGATCAGGAAGCGCTGTTCGGCGGCGAAGATGCGCAGCCGGTCGAGCACCTCCTCATAATGGCGCGCCTGGACGAGTGAGCCCTTCAGGCGTTCGCCGAGATAGTCGCGCGTTGGCAGCTCAGCCATCAGGCCTGGATCGAGCATGCCGTCGAAGACATGCGGCTTGGCGGCGATCACCTCGGCCAGCCGGGGTGCTGAGGACATGATGTTGACGATCAGCGACAGGAGCGCCGGATTGCTGCCGAGCAGCGAGAAGAGCTGAATGCCGGCGGGAAGGCCGGAGATGAAACTGTCGAAACGCAGCAGCGCCTCGTCGGCGCGCTTGCTTTCGCCGAAGACGCGCAGGAGCTCCGGCGCCAGCTCCGTCAGTCTCTCACGCGCCTCCACCGATTGCGTCGCGCGGTAGCGGCCGTAATGCCAGGTGCGGATGATGCGGGAAATGTCGGACGGCCTGGTGAAACCGAGCTTCTTCAAGGTCTTGAGCGTATCAGGGTCATCGCCCTGGCCGGTGAAGACGAGGTTTCCGGTTTCGGCGGAAAGCCTGCTCTCCTGCTCGAAGAGGCGGGCATACCGCCGCTCCACCGTCTTCAGCACGCCGACCAGCCGTTCGGAAAAACTCGGCGTGTCGGAAAAGCCCATCATGAAGGCGATGCGCTTGAGGTCGGCGTCGGTCTCCGGCAGAAGGTGGGTCTGCTCGTCGCGCACCATCTGGATGCGATGCTCGACGTCACGCAGGAACCAGTAGGCCTCCGTCAGTTCGTCGCGCGTCTGCACATCGATCCATTTCGCCTTGGTGAGCTCGCCGAGCGTCTCCTCCGTCGACCGGCCGCGCAACGCCGGCATGCGGCCGCCGGCGATCAGCTGCTGCGTCTGGACGAAGAATTCGATTTCACGGATGCCGCCGCGCCCGAGCTTGACATTATGGCCCTTGACCGCGATGGCGCCGTGACCCTTATGCGCGTGGATCTGCCGCTTGATCGAATGGATATCGGCGATCGCCGCGTAATCGAGATATTTGCGGAAGACGAAAGGCGACAGCCCGCGCAAAAACTCGCCGCCGGCCACGAGGTCGCCGGCCACGGCGCGCGCCTTGATGAAGGCCGCCCGCTCCCAATTCTGGCCCCTGCCCTCGTAATAGATCATCGCCGCGTCGACGGGAATTGCCAGCGGCGTCGAACCGGGATCGGGCCGCAATCGCAAATCGCTGCGGAAGACGTAACCATCCGCCGTGCGCTCCTGCAGGATGCGCACCAGCCGGCGCATCATCCTCGGGAACACCTCGATGGCGTCATCGGGGTCGGGCACGATGCCGGCCTGTTCGTCGAAGAAGACGACGAGGTCGATATCGGAGGAATAGTTGAGCTCGCACGCGCCGAGTTTGCCCATGCCGAGCACGATCAGCCCCGAGCCCTCGCTCGGCTTCGCCGGATCCCGCAGCCTGACCTTTCCGCTCTCATGCGCGGAGAGCAGCAGATGGTCGATTGCAGCGGCGACAGAGGCTTCGGCGAGCTCGCTCAGCCAGGCGGTCGTGGCCCGGCCATCGACGATGCGCGAGAGATCGGCGAGTGCGACGAGGAAGGCGGCCTTGCGCTTGATGATGCGCAGTCTGCTCATCACCGCCGATTCCGCCGGCGCGACCCCTTCCCCGTCCGGCCGCCAGCAGTCCCGCGCCTCGGCGATCAGCGCTTCGATCTGCGGCTCCAGTGGTTGCGTGATGGCGCCGGCGAGAATGGCCGGGTCGAGATTGACGATTTCGCGCAGGTAGGGCGAGAGCGTCAGCACGGCGGAGATGAAATCGCGCAGTGGCCCTTCGCTCTTCAGCATCGCAGCGACCGACGGCTCGCTTTTGCCGGCCTGCTGAAGGTCGCTCAGCGCCAGCTTCAACTCCGTCTGGCTCAATGGACGCAGCAGCCCTTCGGCGACGTCCTTGAGGCCATGCGTCGATTTCGTCAGCATAGGCTCTCCCTGGCTTTGGAGCGGAGGAAACGGGCGCCAGAATCACGGCCCGCCTCCTCGATCGGGATTAAACTAGGGTCTCGGCGCCAAACCGCCAATACGCGATTCAACCGATCGTGTTTGCGCACGGGCCGCTCAGGCAGCCTTGGCCGGGAAGATCATGCTGACGGTCAGTCCGCGCTGTTCCGGCTTGTCGGGATTGGTGTCGGAGAGTTCCAGCCGGCCGTTGTGCAGTTCCATCACCGCCTCCACCAGCGAAAGTCCGAGCCCTGTGCCCGGTTTCGAGCGGCTTTCGTCGAGGCGGACGAAGCGCTTCACCACGTCGTCGCGCCGATCGGCCGGTACGCCCGGCCCGTGGTCGGCCACCGACAGGCAGACGCCGTCCGGGCGGCGGGCAAGCTTCAGCGACACCTCGCCCGCCCCTTCCGTATCGGAGGAATATTTGATGGCATTGTCGAGCAGATTGAAGATCGCCTGGCCGATCAGCTCGCGATTTCCCTGCACCTCGATCCCGGGTTCGACGCTGGCGCTCAAGCCAAGCCCGGCCTCTTCCGCCGCCGGTTCGTAAAGCTCGGCGCTGTCGGAAACGATGGCCGACAGCTCGACCGGCGACATCTCGGCGGCGACCGAGCCTGCCTCGACGCGGGAGATCATCAGCAGCGCGTTGAAGGTGCGGATCAGTTGGTCGGATTCGGAAATGATGCCTTCGAGGGCGACGCGCCGCGCATCGACATCGCTCATGTCGAGCGCATCGGCCGCCTTGTTGCGCAGCCGCGTCAGCGGCGTCTTGAGATCGTGGGCGATGTTGTCGGAGACCTGCCGCAGGCCTTCATTCAGCTTCTCGATGCGCTCCAGCATGGTATTCAATGACATCGAAAGCCGGTCGAACTCATCGCCGGAGCCGCCGACCGGCAGACGCTGCGACAGGTCGCCGGCCATGATCTTCTTGCTCGCATCCGACATGCGGTCGATGCGCTTCAGCGCATTGCGGCCAATGGCGAACCAGATGATGATCGCGCCGAGCCCCATGATCGCCAGCGCCACCATCAACGCCTGACGCACCAGCAGGCGGAAACGTTCGGGATCGCCGAGGTCGCGGCCGATCAGGATCCGCAAGCCGTTGTCGAGCACGAAGATATTGGCGATCGCCCGATGGCGGCGCTCGACACCGCCGCCGTCGGTATAGCGCTGATAGGCGAAGGGGGCGGAGGTCCAGCCGACCTCCTCGAAAACACCCGGCTGCACCGAGGCGACATTGCCGGCGAGAATATCGCCCGAGGGGCCGGCGATGATATAGAGATTGGCGCCCGGCTGGCGGGCGCGCCGCTCCATCGTGCGCAGCAGAAGGTTCATGCCGCCGGTGTCATAGGCGCGCTGCACCTGCTCCACCTCCTGCTTGACGGCATCGCGGATCTGGCCGGTCAGCAGCCGTTCCGACATCGCCGTCACATAGAAGACGAGGGTCGCGGCGCAGATGGCGAAAAGCAGGATGTAGAGTGCCGAAAGGCGGACTGGGGTGGACTTGAAGAGAACCCTGAAGCGGCTCATCCCTCGTCCTTGATCATATACCCCGCGCCCCGGATGGTTTTCAGGAGCGGCTGGCTGAAGTCCTTCTCGATCTTCGAGCGCAGGCGCGAGACATGGACGTCGATGACGTTGGTCTGCGGGTCGAAGTGGTAGTCCCAGACGTTTTCGAGCAGCATGGTGCGGGTCACCACCTGGCCGGCATTCTTCATCAGATATTCGAGCAGGCGGAACTCACGCGGCTGCAGGGGGATTTCCTTGCCGCCGCGGCGCACCTCGTGGGAGAGGCGGTCGAGTTCGAGATCACCGACGCGATAGACGACGTCCTGCTCCGGCGTGCCCTTGCGGCGGCCGAGCACCTCGACACGCGCCAGCAATTCGCTGAAGGCATAAGGCTTCGGCAGGTAATCGTCGCCGCCGGCGCGAAGGCCGGTCACCCGGTCATCGACCTGGCCGAGCGCGGAGAGGATGAGCACCGGCGTATGGATGCCCTTGCGGCGCAGCTCGCTGATAACGGAAAGACCGTCGCGGCGCGGCAGCATGCGGTCGATGACGATGACGTCATAGGTATTTTCCGATCCCATGAACAGGCCGCTCTCGCCGTCGCTGGCGTGGTCGGCGACAATGCCCGCCTCGCGAAAGGCTTTCGTGAGGTAGGCCGCGGCTTCGAGATCATCTTCGATGATGAGAATCTTCATGCGGCCGACATTACCCACCGGCTGCGTTTCGGCAAGGCTCAAAGCATCTGGCTGCGGAGCGGCGCTCATCGCGATCATCCTTCAAAAATCAGAACAATCGAGCCGTGCGGAGTTTGCTCCGCACGGCTCCCGGTTTTCGGGGATCAGCCCTGGCCGTTGATCGGCAGAGCGACGAAACGGCTTCCTTCGCCCGACTGAATCTGGAAGAGCGCCCGGGTACGGCCGTCCTTCTTGGCCTGGTTCAGCACCTTGACGACATCGGCAGGGGTGGAGACTTCCTGGTTGTTGACCGAGGTGATCTTCTCGCCTTCCTTGATGCCCTTGTCGGCGGCGTCGGAGTCCGGGTCGATGCCGGTGATCGCCAGGCCCTTGCCGTCATCGGAGGGACCGACCGTCAGGCCGAGATCGGCGAGCGCCTTTTCAGACGCCGGCGCCTCGGGCTGCTGCGGCTGGGTGTTGTCATCGGCGGACGCATCCTTCTGGTCGGCCGGCAGCGTGCCGAGTTCGACGGTCAGGGACTGCGCTTTGCCGGCGCGCCAGACCGAAAGCTCGACCTTGCTGCCAGGCTGCATCGCGCCGATGCGGCGGCTGAGGTCACGCGCATCCTTGATCGTTTCACCGTTCAGGGCGGTGACGACGTCGCCGGCCTTCATGCCGGCTTTGTCGCCCGGCGATCCGGCCTGCGGGGCGACGACGAGGGCGCCGCTCGGCTCGGAAAGGCCGATGGATTCGGCGATATCCTTGGTCACCGGCTGGATCTGGACACCGAGCCAGCCGCGCGAAACCTGGCCGTCCTTCATCAGATCGGCGACGACATCCCTGGCGGTCGAGGCGGGAATGGCGAAGGCGATGCCGACGCTGCCGCCGGACGGCGAGAAAATCGCGGTGTTGATGCCGACGACTTCGCCGCTGAGGTTGAAGGTCGGACCGCCTGAGTTGCCGCGGTTCACGGCCGCATCCACCTGCAGGTAATCATCATAGGGGCCGGAACCGATATCGCGGCCGCGGGCCGAGACGATGCCGGCCGTGACCGTGCCGCCGAGACCGAAGGGATTGCCGACGGCGACGACCCAGTCGCCGACGCGGACATTGTTGTCGTCGGCCCAGTTGACGTAGGTGAACTTCTTGCCCTTGCCGTCGACCTTCAGCACGGCGAGGTCGGTGCGCGGATCCCGGCCGATCAGCTTGGCATCGAGTTCGGTGCCGTCGTTCATGACGGCGACGAAGGCCTGCCCGTCGGAAACGACGTGGTTGTTGGTGACGATGTAGCCGTCCTCGGAGATGAAGAAGCCGGAGCCCTGAGCGACCGGACGCAGACGGCCCTTGCCGGGACCATTCGGGCCGCCCGGGCCACCGGGGCCGTTCTGGCCGAAGCGCCGCTGATGGCCGCCCTGCTGGTCGTTCGGATCCTGGCCGAACTGGCGGAAGAAGCGCTTCAGCGGGTGATCATCAGGCAGGTCGTCAAAGCCGCGGCCATTGAAATCGAAGGAGAAGCCGTCATTGTTGTCGGCGACGGGATTGACGCGGTTTTCGACGCGAACGGATACGACGGCGGGCGAAACGGCATCGACGACATTGGCGAAGCTCGGAACGGCGGGCGCCTGAACCTTGACGGCTTCGGCATAAGACCGAGTGATTTCGAGCGGAACGCCGGTTGCGAGCACAGCGGCTGCGATACCGGCAACGGTAGAAGCCTTGAGCACAGTGGCGAGGGACGGACGTCCGTTGAAATTCTTCAGCATTGGTGCACCTTCTCTTGTTCTTAAACCTTCAGACCGGCAAGGCCGGATCAGTCGATGCATCAAGATATAGGATAGCGCACCTTACTGCGAACTGTCCGGCCAATGAAAAATTGGTAATGTTTGGAATGTTTCTGGCGGTTACTGCGCCCGGCGTTTCCCTGGGGTGTCCAAAGGATGCGGAAATATTCATCCCGGCTCGACGGGTTGTTATTTCTTTAGAAGCTCGTTCAGCCTCGCCTGTTCTTCCGCCGTCAGCTTGCTTCCCGTCGGCTTGCCGGCCCTCCGGCGCGCAAAGACCAGCAGTGACAGCCCGCCGGCGAGCACCAGCAGCACCGGCGCGCCCCAGAGCAGCACTGTCTTCGGATTGAACCGCGGCTTCAGCAGCACGAATTCGCCGTAGCGCGAGACGATGTAGTCCAGCACTTCCTCGTCGCTGTCACCGTCCTTGATGCGCTCGCGCACGAGCAGGCGCAGATCTTTCGCCAGCTCGGCATTGGAATCGTCGATCGACTGGTTCTGGCAGACCATGCAGCGCAGTTCAGCCGAAAGAGTGCGGGCGCGCGCCTCGAGTGCGGGATCGGTTAGAACTTCGTCGGGATTGACGGCGAAGGCGGACAGGGGTGCGAAGAGGATGAACAGGATGACGAGGAGACGGGAGAGAAAAGGCGACCTCTGCGAGATGCGCCGAACCTCTCCTCCCCTCATTCCTGTGTCCTCAGGGCTTCGCCCGAGGGATGTCACAGGAATCCAGCCACGGCGCGTCGGCGCCGTGAATGAATCCATACCGCCACTCAACGAGTCTCCTGCGCCCAAGGACTTGGGCGCGCTGGATTCCTGTGACGAGCACAGGAATGAGGGAGGTCGTGAGCCCGTCATTCCGCCGGCTCCATCGCGGGAGCCACCGGCTTCGCCTTAGCCTTGCGGCGCGGGGCGCCGACGCGCAGGCGGCGGTCGGAGAGCGAGACGAGACCGCCGGCGGCCATGATCAGGGCGCCGCCCCAGATGCACAGGATGAACGGCTTCCACCAGATGCGCACGACGATGCCGCCGTCGGTGGTGGCATCGCCCAAGGAAACATAGAGCTGGCTGAGACCGAAAGTCAGGATGCCGGCCTCCGTCGTCGGCATCTGCCGGGCGGTATAGAGGCGCTTGGCCGACCAGGTGTCGGCGACCGCAACCCCGGCGCGCCGGATGGTGAAGTGGCCGCGCTCCTCGCTATAGTTCGGTCCCCTCGCCGGCCGCATGCCGTCGAACTCAAGGCTGTAGCCGCCGGCCTCGACCACCTGGCCCGGTTTCATCTCGACGACATGTTCGCTCTGGAAGGTGGTGACGGCGACGATGCCGAGCACGCTGACGCCGAGCCCGGCATGGGCAAGCGCGGTGCCGAAGGCCGAACGCGGCAGGCCGGTCAGCCGGCGCCAGGCGATGCTTCCGGCGACCTTGCCGATGCCGGCGCGATACCAGAGATCGGCAATGGCGCCGAGGATCAGGAACAGCCCGGCCGCCAGCCCGAGCACGGAGAGCACCGGCCCGCCATGCTCGATGTAGAACAGGATGACGGCGGCGGCGAAGGCGAGAGCAGCGACAAGATAGAGCCGCTGCAGGGCGCCGAGCAGATCGCCGCGCTTCCAGGAAAGCAGCGGCCCGAACGGCACGATGACGAGCAGCGGCGC
>NZ_NWTA01000041.1:0-26054 GCF_002531955.1 Rhizobium sp. M10
GTTGCAGCCCTTCTCCGCCAGATAGCTCGAAATCGCCGCAACGATGCCGCGCGTCGATTTGCAGGATACCGTCAATACATAGCTTGTCATGTCTGTCCCTCTTCCCTCTTCAAGAGCGCCGCCGTGCTTAGATCAAAGCCCGGGCCGCGAATAGGCCGGTGCGCTTTCATTCATGCGACAAATTGCAAGATGAACCATCATGTTTCTGCAAGTTCTCTCGCTTCCAGGCCTTAGCTTAGAAGAAGTTGCGCAAAAAACTGTGCCGCCAGCGCCGCGGGGATGCGTATTCTCGCCTTCGGCACGAAAGTCAGGCCGGCGGACGGCTTGCCGCGGCCACCTTGCGGCGCGGCGTGGTGATTTCATGGACGATGGCGCCGCCGATCGACGAGAGCACCAGCGACAGGATCACGAAGAGCACCGGCTGCTGCAGGATACCGAATGGCAGGCGGTCGGCGGCGACCCTCAGAAAAGCGAGTGTGAAGGCGTGGGTGATGTAGATGGCGTAGGAGCAGTCGCCGAGATAGTTCAGCCATCCGAGAACCGGCAGCCGCGAAGAGTCGATGGAAACTGCGCCGTAGAGGATGAAGATCGCCGGAATTCCCCAGGCGTAGAACCGGCTCTCCGGCTGCATCAGCGCCTCGTTGACGAAGAGGAACGCAAAGCCGGTGGCCAGTGCCGCCCATGCCCAGCGGTTGGCCAGAAGCACCTTCTGCCGGTAAAGCCAGCCGAGCACCACGCCGGCGAGAAATTCCAGCATGATCGGCTCGCCGTAGAACCGGGTGGCGGTGGTTTCCGGCAGCAACCGGCAGGCGATCAGGATCACGGCAAAGACGGCAAGCATGGCCGGAATGCGACGGGCTTCCGAGAGCGGCAGCAGCAGCGCGAACACGAAATAGAAGAACATCTCGTAATTCAGTGTCCAGCCCGGCACGACGACGGGGGTGATCGTTCTCGGATCGGCGGCATTGGGCCATGGCAGGAAGAGCAGCGAAGCGGTCAGATGCGGAAGGTCGAACACGGTCGACTTTAGGAGTGACGGCGCCGCCAGCGCCACGACCGCCGAAAACAACGTGGCCAGCCAATAGAGCGGGACGATCCTCCTGATGCGGCGGCGGGCGAAGTCGATAGGGCTCGTCGCGCGCCCGCTCGTCGTCAGCCACATCACGAAACCGCTCAAGACGAAGAAGATGTCGACGCCGGTTTCACCATAAAGAAAGGCCGTGGCGTCGATGGCGGGATCAACTTTGGCAAGCTGCAATATCGCATGGAAATAAACGACCATCAGCGCTGCAACGGCGCGCAGATACTGAAGCTGGACAAGCATCGAGCGTCTTGCTCCCCGGGCTTGCGGACGACGGTCGCCACCGTGCCGCTGCGGTCAACTCTCTACATCTGCCGCACGACCCTGCCGGATGCGCGGGCTGTCGTGGAAGCGCATATATCCGACGACGAACCACAGGAGGCCGGCAATCTTCATCGAGAAAACGGCGGTCCCTCCGATCATCATATTCAGAAAAATGAAAAGAGAAAGTGAATGGGCGCAACGTCGCTGCGCCGCCGTGCGGCCGGCAGGGAAGAGGCAGACGAACAGCCAGAAGGCGATGACGCCGAAGATGGTCGCCGCGTAGATGAGGTAGACATAGCCGCTGTCGGCGAATTCGCCGACCCGGTCGACCGAAAGCCCGAGAACGGCCAGAGGATCGAGCTCCATGATCTTCTTCATGGTCAGGTTGATGCGGCCGGTGAAATTGTCGCCTGTCGCATTGGGTTTCAGAGTATAGACCAGGAAACCCGCAGCGACGATCAGCGGCATCAGCGCCAGATTGAAATTCTTCGGGATCTTCGGAAAGACGAAATAGCCGACGATACAGGCAAAACAGAAGATCAGCATCGTGCGCGTATCGTTCGTCACCAGGATCAGCACCGCCGTAGCGATGAACAGCAGTCGGTCCCAGCGGCCGGTTCTTTCCCACATGGAGATCAGATAGATCGCGATCACGCCGCAGAAATTGGCAAGCGACACCTGCTCGAGGAAGATCGACGACGAGCGGTGATCGATGATGCCGAAGGAGAAGCGCTCGGGAAAACCGAGCGCGTTCTGGAACAGGCCCGTCTTATTGTAGCTCAGCGGCAGCAGCCCGCGCGTATTGGCGAAATAATCGGACGGATGCACGATGCTGACATAGAACGGCACGCTGATGATCTCGAAGATCAGGAAGATCAGCACGGCAAGGCTGGCCCAGCGAAAGGCCAGCTTCATCGTTTTCTCGTTGCTCCAGCCGCCGAGGCCGGAAAAGCAGAAGATGATCAGCACGTTGCGGAAATGATCGACGAACGGCAGGCGGTTGAGCACGCTGACATAGATGGTCACGACAAGCGTGAACAGCAGGAACAGGAAGGCCGGCAGGTCGGTTTCGTAAATCCCCTTATGGAGGATGTAGATGATGGCGCTTGCCAGAATCAGGCCTTCGCTGGCGGCGACATGCGTCAACGAAAGCGGCATGATGTTGTGGTTGATGAAGGCCAGAATGCCGTTATAGAGCACCGACAGCAGGCCGAGCCAGAGCACCGGATGGTCGACGCGCGATCCCCTCGCGGCCGCATCGAGCCGACTGCCCGCCACGGTGAACGTCGCTGTCTTCTGATCGACGGCTGCCACGATCAGTTCTCCGCGGGCTTGACGGCGGTGCAGGCGCTGCGATCGGCTTTGGCCGCCTCGGCAAGAAGCCGCATCTGCGGCCGCTCAGGGCCCTGACGCGGCTGAACGTTGAAAGGTTCGTTCGCCGGCCACCATTCACCCGCCGCCCAATAGGACCAGCCGAGCCAGACGTCGCTATTTCCTGATATGGTGGAGTAGATCTCTTTCAGACCGCCCATGCAGTCCTTGTCGGCGGAGGCGCCGAATTCGCCGAGAAAGCCGCGCTTGTGGTTCTGCTTCAGCCAGGCGGTGACGCCGGCGATTGCCTCGACTGCGCCGGCCGCACCTTCGCAGGTCGGATGGGTTCCCGACGAATCGACGTCGAGATATTGGTGGACCTCGTAGGCGTAGAAATCGAGGGGATCGCGCACGCCGAGCATCACCGTGCCGTTGGCGCCGCCGATCACGTCTTTTTCCCAGCTGTGGGCGCCGCTCCAGGCGGTGCCCGGTACGAGGATGAGGTTGCGCGCGCCGACGGCCCGGATGCTGCGTATCGCGGCGTTGGCGGCATCGAGCCAGTCCGTTGCCTTGATGTCATGCGGCTCGTTCATCAGGCCGAAGAGCACGCCGTTCTCATTGGCGAATTCGACCGCGAGCCTCGCCCAGAAGTCGGCGAATGCGGCGTCCGTCGCCGGCGCGGTGCCGATCTGTACCTTGTCGTAATAGCCGAAATTATGCGGGTCGAGCAGGACGGCCATGCCGTGCTTGCGGATCAGGGCAACGGTATCTTTGATCCGCTTGATCTCGTCCTCGTCGAGCCGGCCGCCGAGCGCCGGCTGCAGCCGCTCCCAGCGGAAGGGCAGCCGGATGATGGTCATGCCCTTTTTGGCGAAATAGCCGATCGTCACCTCGCTCGGATAGATGTAGTTCGTGCCGTAGGTGGCATCGCGCTCGCCATATTCGCCGCCGGACAGATTGACGCCGCGATAGCAGGGCTTGTCGGCCGCAATCGCCGGCGACGGGATGAGGGCGGCCGCAAGCAGCAGCGCCGTCAGATGTCGTGTCGTCCTCATCGCTATCCCTCGCAGTCGCGGCAAACGCCAACATCTCTATGGCTGCCAGTATCTTAACGGTCCGTTAGCTAAGAATTTCTAAAGTCTCGGCACCTCGGCTTCAGTCTTTCACGCTGGGCGGGACACGAGTGCGCGTATGAGCCAGTATGACAGGAATAGAGTAAGCCGGCTGCCCGGTTGGCGCAGTTATGAGCCGCCTCAGACTGCGCCGGAAGGCGTGCGCCTGCGCAGTCCTGTCGTCTGCCCGGATGATTTCGCCCGCCCGGCGCCCGAACCCACTCCTCCGCCTTTCGTGCCGCCGCCGGCAAACGTTGCGCAAACGCGCCGATCCGAGCAGCTGTCGCCTCCGCCTGCCGCGCGGCCCGCGGCCGATCTGCCGCCGCAGAGCACATCCGCCCCCGCCGCCCCGCTTCTTGATCTCCGCTCCAGCATCGCGGCGATCTGGAGCCGCCGGCTGGTGGTGCTTGCCCTGGCTTTGATCGGCGCCGTCGCCGGCGGCGCGCTGGCGCCGTTCATCGGCCAGAAATACACTGCCGTCAGCAGCCTCTATTTCGATCCGCGCCAGATCGGCCTTGCCGAGGCCGGTGCGCAATCTTCCGGTCCGTCGCCGGAAATGATCTCGGCGCTGATCGACAGCCAGGTGCAGATCCTGACCTCGGGCAATGTGCTGCGCCGCGTCGTCGAGGCGATGAAACTCGATCAGGATCCGGAATTCACCGGCGGCCGGACCGATGGCGCTGCCGTCATCGGCACTCTGCAGAAGGCGCTGGTCATCACCCGCCAGACCACCACCTATGTCGTTTCGCTTGCCGCGACGACCAATGATCCGGAAAAATCCGCAAGGCTTGCCAACCAGGTCGTCACCGCCTTCACCGAAGAGGAAAACAGCGCCTCGAACGGCCTCTACGAAAACACCTCCTCGACGCTCGACGGTCGTCTCGACGACCTGCGCCAGAAGGTGCTGGAGGCCGAGCAGGCGGTCGAGACCTTCCGCGCCGACAACGACATGGCCGCGACCGAGGGCAATCTGATTTCCGATCAGCGGCTCGGCTCGCTGAACACGCTGCTGGTGACGGCGCAGGAAAAGACCATCCAGGCGAAGGCCCGCGCCGACGCCGTCGCCGATCTGCGCGTCGAAGACATCGTCGCCGGCAATCAGACCGAGGGCGGCGTCACTTCGCCGCTGGTCAGCCTGCGCCAGCAATATGCCAGCCAGGCCGCCGCCGTCGGCAGCCTCGAAAGCCAGATGGGCACGCGTCATCCGCGCCTGCAGGCGGCCCGCTCCTCGCTGCAGAGCATATCAGGCGAAATCAAGGGTGAATTGCAGCGCCTCGCCACCTCGGCACGCGGCGAATACGAGCAGGCCAAGGCGGCCGAAGACAGCATCGCCAAGGAGCTTGCCGTGCAGAAGGCGCTGCAGGCGACGACCTCGGACAAGCAGGTGGAACTGAACGAATTGCAGCGCAAGGCGACGGCGGCGCGCGATATCTACGAGACGGTGCTGAAGCGCTCGAGCCAGACGAGCGAGGAGCAGAACCTCAGCCAGAGCAACATTCGCGTCATCTCGCCGGCCGAGCCGCCGGTCAAAGCCGACGGCCCGGGAAAGAAGATCCTGCTGGTCGCCGGCATCATCGGCGGTTTGCTTGCCGGTTTTGTCGTCGGCGCCGGCTTTGCGATTCTCGCCGGCCTCCTCAGCCATCCCGTCATCAGAAGCTATTTCAGGAAATCGCCCGCTGCGGCTGCTTGATCAGGATCTCCGGTTTTCCTACATCCTATGGGCGGCCGACGATGCCGGCAGGAGAGGTTCCATGCGGCTTGTGATGATGTTTCCGATATTGCTCGTGGCCCTATCAGGCCTTGCGCCAGCATCCGCCTTTGCCGTCGACTGGTCAAAACCGGTGAATTCGGACGTTCAAGCCCTCTATCCCTACAAGGGTCTGCCCGGCGTCAAGGCGCAGCCGGACAAAAAGGAAGAGGAATCCTATAATTGCCGTACTGAAACGGTCCAGATCCGCCGCCGCTACGACGAGATCTTCCGCTCCGGCGGCATGCCGACGCTGATGTATGTCTGCGAACGCGACGGCTTCGTCACCATGGGCGGCAAGGTGCCGCTGCGCGGCCACTATCAGCCGGTGCGATAGGCGTCTTAGCCGGTCAGCGTTGGGTACGCCTGTCGGAACCGTTGGGTCGGAAGCTCCATCCTCAGATAGTTGAAGCCGGCATTTGCTTGCGATCGATCGACGACCGAATATTTGACCATACCGTCTTCTTCGGTGCGCCGCAGCGGCAGGCTTTCGGCCGCCGCAAAGCCCAGCCGCTTGTAAAGACCGATCGCCTTTTCATTGTGGGAGAAGACGTGCAGTTCGGCCGTTTCCACCCCAAGCCCGGAAAACATCCACTCCAGCATCGTCATGCCGCAATGGAACATCAGGTTGCGGATCTCGCTCGCCCGGCCGCGGATGACGTTGTCGAATTCTGCCGAGCCTGGCCGTATGTTGCAGAGGCCGAAATTGCCGAACCGATTTCCGCCGGGATCGCAAATGACGAACAGGATGCGGTCGGCGGCGGGCAGCGAGATGGTTTCGAGCCACCGCCGCGTGCGTTCCTCGGTGGCGCTGAACTGCGTGAGGAAAAACGGCATCGACTGGTTGCGCCAGGTCGTTAGGTCGTCGATCAGGCCGGGCTCATCGAGCATCGACCTGTCGATGCATTGCAGGTCGCCCACGTGCCTGCCGCGATCGTCCCGGATTGGAAGCCGGAGCCGTCCGGCCGGATCCGCGTTGTCCTTAAGACTGACGATATCGACCTGCGTCATCAAGACGATCCCTGATTGTCCGCTCACGCCTTGCGGCAGACGCAGTAACCGCCCGGCGAGGAAGACAGCACGAGCTTGCCGTTCAGAACCGGATCAACCTCGAAGCGGTCGGTTTCCGCCAGATAATCGGTGATGGCCTTCAGCGGTTCGTTGCCGCGCAGCCAGACCTTGGAGCGCTTTGTGAAAGCCTGTTCCTCGGTCAGGTGACCGATGAGCGTGTCGGCGACGACGAGGTAGCAGCCTTCCGTCACCAGCGGGCCGTAGGCGCGGCATTCCGCCAGAACATGCTCATAGGAATGGTCGCTGTCGAGCACCACCATCACGCGGGCGCCCGGTGGAATCTCGGCCTTCACGGCAGCAAGCACCTCGTCGTCGACGGAACCGCCCTGGATCATCTTGATCCGGCTCGACATCGGATGGGATTCGATCGACTCGCGGTTATGGGCCCGGATGTCGATGTCGACGCCGACAACCTTGGCCTTGTCGTTGCCCATGGCGGCGAGAATCGACGCCATGAAGATCAGCGAACCGCCGCGGGCGATGCCGGTTTCGATGATGACGTCCGGTTTGGTCGCCCAGATGACTTCCTGGGTCGCCAGGATATCGACCGGCAGCTGGATGATCGGCACGCCCATCCATGACCAGAGATAGAAATAGTCGAACTTGTCGAGCCCGATCAGCGTGTTCAGCGATTGTTGGAAGCTTGCCTCGTCCTTGCCGAGCGCAAGCGACATCTCCCGCTTATGGGCTTCGAATTCGAGACGATCGTCCTTGGTGGTCATGACTGTTCTGTGTCCTTCGCTGTAGGGCTGTCTTAGACCGACTGCCGCAATGCCGTGCTGTTGTGGTGGATTCGCCCGGCGGCCATGTCGAGCAGCGTTGCCGCCACCCGGTCGACATCGGCTTCGCTCATGTCGTGATAGCTGGGCAGATTGATCGCGCGGCCCGGAATGCTCCAGGCGTTCACGTTCTCCGGCCGATCCTCGAACATGGAGAGGCTGGAGAGGGGATAGAAGAACACGCGCGCATCGATATTGGCGGCCTCGAAGGCCTGCTGCATCATTTCGCGGGTAATCCCGGTCGATGGATGAAAGACCGCGGTCGGCATCCACGCGCCGTTGATCGTGCCGCTATATTCCGGGTTCATCGAGATGCCAGGCAGGGCGGAAAGCCGGAGCATGTAGGCGGTGAGGATTTCGCGCTTGCGGGCGACGAGCTCTTCAACGCGCTCGAGCTGCGCGCAGCCGATGGCCGCCTGGATGTTGGACATCTTGTATTTGAAGCCGATCGCATCAGGCCAGAACTGCTTGGTCTGGCCGCGTGCGCGGCCGTGGTTGCTGAGCGTCAGCACCCGCTCGTAGAGCGCGGCGTCGCTGGTGACGAACATGCCGCCTTCGCCTGTCGTCAACGTCTTCGTGCCGTGGAAGGAGAAGGTCCCGAAGACGCCCATCGAGCCGGCGCGGCGGCCGTGGTAGACGGAGCCGATCGCTTCCGCCGCATCCTCGATGACAGGGATGCCGGTGCGCTTGCCGATCTCGAGCAGCGCATCCATGTCGCAAAGATTGCCGTAGATGTGGGTGGCAATGATCACCTTGGTTTTCGGGGTGATGTGCCGCTCGACCTCTTCAGGATCGATGCACCAGGAATCCGCCAGCACGTCGACGAAGACCGGTTTGGCCCCAAGCTGGACGATCGGCGAAACGGTGGCGACCCAGTTGGTGTCAGCGAGGATGACTTCGTCGTCTTCGCCGACGCCGAGTGCAGCCAGACCCATGTGCATGGCGCCGGTGCAGCTCGATGTCGCGATGGCGAAGTCGCTGCCAAGATAGGCTTTGAAGTCGCGTTCGAAGCGGTTGATGTAGTCGTAACAGCGTACGCCCCAGCCGGTTGCTGCCGCGTCGGTGGCATAATCGGTTTCAAGCTGAGTGATGGAAGGCTTGGTATAAAAGATCCTGTTTGTCATGCCGCTATTTCTGTTGAATTGAAGTCAAGACGCAGGCGCCTGCCACGACACTAGCTTTTGAAACTGGCGCCAGGCTCACATGAGAACGTGCCGAGCGACGTCGTGCTCGTGGAGCACCAGATTGGCGAGGTAGCCGAGAGCCACGAAATACTCCTGGTCTCTTTCGACGCTGACGAAGACGGCTGTGCTTTCCAGCGGGCTGTCGCTGAGTGCGTTTCTGAGGTAGGCTTCGCGATTGTATGTCGGAATACAGATGCTGAGTTTGATGCCGCTCAAAGGTTTCTCTCCTGGCGGTAGCTTGCAAGCGCGACGTCCCGCTCGCTGATGACGCTCGGCGTAAAAGGCCAGGCGATCGAGAAGGCGGGATCGTCCCAGCGGACACCGCGGGCGAGTTCCGGCACATAGATCTCAGACATCTGGTAGAAGAGCTCGCAATCGTCCTCGAGCGTCAGGAAGCCATGCGCGCAGCCGGCAGGAATGTAAAAGGCATTGCGGCTGGTCGCGTCGAGTTCGACGGAGGCCCATTTGAGATAGGTTGGCGATTCCCGTCTCAGATCGAGCGCGACGTCGAAGACCCGGCCGCGCACGGCCCGCACCAGTTTCGCCTCCGGCTTCGGATCGGCCTGATAGTGCATGCCGCGCAGCGTTCCGCGTCTGTGGTTCTGGGAGAGGTTGCACTGCGGATAGACCGAGGCGAGCCCATGCGCGGTAAAGCTTTCGGCGCAGAAAGTCCGCGCAAACATCCCGCGATCGTCGGCGCGTACCTCGACTTCGACGACGAAGGCGCCCGCAACAGCGGTCGGCGCAAATCTCATCCGAGCACCGTCAATTCAGGCACGGCAACGGCAAATTGTCCGCCCCAGCTGGTGACCTTGCTGTTGCCGGAAACAACCTCGTTCTTGATGTTCCAGGGCAGGATCAGCACGTAGTCCGGCCTGGTTTCTTCCATCTTCTCCGGCGCATAGATCGGCAGCTTGCTGCCCGGCAGGTAATGGCCCTGCTTGTGCGGGTTGCGATCGACGACATAGTCGATGAGGTCGGTACCGACGCCGCAGAAGTTCAGCAGCGTATTGCCCTTGGCGGCGGCGCCATAGGCGGCGACGCTCTTGCCGTTCCGCTTTGCCTCCTCGAGGAAGGAAAGCAGCCCTTCCTTGATCGGCGCCACACGGCTCTGGAACGCCTCATATGTTTCCGCCCGATCGAAGCCGGCCGCCTTTTCGTCGGCCCGCACCTTGGCCAGGCCGGCGCCTGTCGCATGGGCGGTCGAGGCCGTGCGGCAGGCGAGGATGCGCAGGCTGCCGCCATGAGTCGGCAGTTCCTCGACGTCGAACACCTTCAGGCCGTGGGCGGCGAAGACCTTTTCGACGGCAAGCAGCGACAGATAGTAGAAATGTTCGTGATAGACGGTGTCGAACTGGATGCTTTCCATCAGCCGCAGGAGATGCGGAAATTCGACGCTGACGACACCGTCCGGCTTCAGCACAGTCGAAAGCCCACCGACGAAGTCGTTGATGTCGGGTACGTGCGCCAGCACATTGTTGCCAATGACGATGTCCGCTGCAAGGCCGCGGGAAACGAGATCTGCCGCCGTTTCCTTGCCGAAGAACCGCGCTTCCGTGGGAACGCCGATCTGCCGTGCCACGTCGGCGACGTTTTCGGCCGGCTCGATGCCGAGCACCGGCACGCCGGCCTCGACGAAATGCTTCAGCAGGTAGCCGTCATTGCTCGCCACTTCGATGACTTGTGATGTCGCGCCAAGGCCGAAGCGCTCGCGGGCCATGATGGTGAAGCGGCGCGCATGCTCCACCCAGCTGTCGCTGTAGGAGGAGAAATAGGCATAGTGGCTGAAGATGTCCTCCGGCGGCACGAAGGCATCGGCCTGCACCAGCCAGCATTCCGAGCACACGAAGGCGCGCAGCGGATAGGACGGCTCCGGCTGTGTCAGCTGCTCTGCCGTCAGATAGGCGTTGGCGAGCGGCGTCGAGCCGAGATCGACGAAACGATGCTTCAACGGAGCGTCGCAAAATCGGCAATTGTGCGCTGTCATGATAGTGCTTCCTCATAGGCCGTGATCTGACCGAGCGAGAAGGCGCGCATGTCTTCGCCCTCGCGGTTGGCCTGGTACCAGGCGGCAGTCCAGTCGATGGTCTGTTGCAGGCTGAGGCGCGGCCGCCAGCCGATGGTGTTAAAGGCCAGCGCCGAACTCAGCGTCAGGGCCGGCGCTTCGGGCAGATGTTCGCCCGGCGCAAGCCGCCACACGTCTTCGACGCGGTGCGCGCGCCCGAGCGCTTCGGCCAGTTCGGAAACGGTCGCGAAGCTCTCGGGATGCGGACCGAAATTCAAGGCATCGGGCAGCTTCCTGTCACCGCCAAGCGTCAGTGCCTCGGCGAAGGCGAGATAACCGCCCAGCGGCTCCAGCACATGCTGCCAGGGACGGACCGCCTCGGGATAACGGAGCAGGATCGGCTGGTTGCTCTCGAAGGCGCGAATGAAATCCGGGATCAGCCGATCCTTCGACCAGTCGCCGCCGCCGATCACATTGCCGGCGCGCACCGTGGCGACCTTGATATCGCGCCCCCTGAAGAAACTGTCGCGGTAGCTCTGGCAGACGAGTTCCGTGCAGGCCTTGGAGTTGCTGTAGGGATCCTTGCCACCGAGCGTATCGGTCTCGGCGAAGGGTATGCCGCTGCCATTGTTGGCATAGACCTTGTCGGAGGTGATGACGAGCACGGTTTTGACGGCGGGCGCCTGTCTGACCGCGTCGAGAACATTCGCCGTTCCCACGACATTGGTCGAGAAGGTTTCGGCCGGGTTCTCATAGGAGCGCCGTACCAGCGCCTGCGCTGCCATATGAATGACGATTTCCGGCTCGAAGCCCTGAAAGACGTCAAGAAGCGCGCCGGCATCACGGATATCGATGATATGGTGGCCGCGATCGTCCCAGGGCGCGAGCTTCCGGTAGAGCGACGGTTCGGTCTCCGGCGCCAGCGAAACCGCGGCGACATCGGCGCCGAGGCGCTCCAGCCAAAGGGAGAGCCAGGATCCCTTGAAGCCGGTATGTCCGGTCAGGAAGACCCGCCGACCTTTCCAGAAGTCCGTCAGGCCCATAGCTTCCACGGCGCCTTTCCGGAATTCCAGAGTTCCTCCAGATGGGTGCGCTCGCGAAGCGTATCCATTGGCTGCCAGAAGCCGTCATGCTTGAAGGCGGCAAGCTGATTGTTGGTGGCGAGCCACTCCAGCGGTCCGGCTTCCCAGATCGTGTCGTCGCTCGGGATGAGATCGATCACCGAGGGGTCGAGCACGAAGAAGCCGCCATTGATACGCTGGCCGTCGCCTCGCGGTTTCTCCACGAAGGAGGTGATGAACTGACCCTCGATATTCGTGGCGCCGTAACGTCCGGGCGGGGTTACCGCGCACATCGTCGCCTTCAGGCCATGATCGCGATGGAAGGCGACTTCGGCCGCAATATCGATGTCGCCGACACCGTCGCCATAAGTCATGCAGAAGGGTTCGCCTGGTGTGAGATGCTCGCGAATGCGCCCCAGACGGCCGCCGGTCATCGAATGCATGCCGGTATCGACCACGGTCACGCGCCAATCCGGTCGTTTGCCGCCGTGATAGTTGATGCTGTTGGCCCCGAGGTCGACGGTGATGTCGCTGTGATGCAGAACAAGGTTTACGAAGTATTCCTTGATCATGTAGCCCTTGTAGCCGGCGCAGATGATGAAGTCGTTGAGGCCGTGGTGGGCATAGATGTTCATGATGTGCCAGAGGATCGGCATGCCGCCGATTTCGACCAGGGGCTTGGGCCGCACGCTGGTCTCTTCGGCAAGACGCGAGCCAAGGCCACCGGCGAGAATTACAACTTTCATCCCAGGCGAACTCCAGAGTGTCCAGCAATCGGCTTTCCGCGGGAGTTCGCTGAGACCCCGACAGGCGGGAAGTCTCTCCTCGGGCGGAACGGCCGGATGTTTATCCTTCTCTCGGTATCCGATTTCGTTCTTGTGCGAGGCTTGCGAGGGATGGGACGGGGAGCGGCGCTTTCCGCAAGGCCATGCATTGAGCAATGGAACAACCGAGCTGCCGCACTAGTCACCCAGATCGTTGCCGGGGATCAGAAGAAAATGGCTCAATCGAGCAACAAAGCCGCTTTCCATCTTGCCCGGCACGCTCCTTGCATTATTACTAATATTCTAATCCTTGGGGAGAAAGTGCAATGCAATGGAACACATCGGCGGATTTTTCGCCTCTTGTTCTCTTTCTTGGCGCCCGGCACCAGCGTAGGATCGTGAGAACGCTCCGCGACGCAGCCGAGGTTTTAATGACGGAATGGCCGCTTGAGGATGGAGAGGAATACGTCGCGGCCGTGAAGGCTTGCGCGGATGCCATTACGGGGCAAGCGGGGACGGATCAGCTTAGGGATTTGCTTTTGAGCGCCGCCAGGGAGGCCGGCATCGCCGTTTTGTCAGTGATTCCCGACAGCGGGCAGACAACGCCGCACATGGCGGCGTAGAGGCCGACAACCACTCCATCATCCTTGCTGGCCCGACTTCCAGAATCGGCATCATGCAACGACGCGTGTAGGCAAAACGCATTGCTAATGCCCTTCGTTGGAAGATACCAACCTGCAATTTTAGAAGGTTTGTTTATCTGATCTCGGTAGCGATCAAGATTGGAATGGTGCCCAGAAGAGGACTCGAACCTCCACGCCTCGCGGCACAGGTACCTGAAACCTGCGCGTCTACCAATTCCGCCATCTGGGCGACGGAGAGCGATGTAAGGGGGTGGCTCGTGACTGTCAACTGGGTTTTTGAAGTTTTCCTGACAGTCGGCAAAAAACTGCCGATCACATGCGAGGGAGCGGCCGGAGGGCGGGCATAGCGCTTCGCTCGCGACGCCCTATATGGAGGGAGTATCGAAAGGAATGCCTCATGGCTGCTGCCCGCACGCTTCTGTTCGCCAGTCTTCTCGCTGTTTTCGCGCCTGCCATGGCCAGCGCTGATTCGCCGAAGCCGGGTCTTGGGCCGCTCAACACGGGGTCGACGCTCTGCGATTTCCGCGGCTGCTTCGGTTTCGGGCCGCAGCAATGGCATCGGCCCGCCTATGTCCAGCCGAATTACCGTCCGCGTGGCGCCGGGCCGACCTATTATCTGCCGGGTGCGGCCGGGCGGCCGCAGCTGACCTATGATCCGCCGCCGGTGCGCCGCGCACAGCCGGCGGCGCGCGATATGAACAAGCATATCGCCTGGTGCACCAATGAGTACCGCTCCTACAATCCGCGGACGGATCACTTCCTCACCTATGAGGGCGTCTACCGGGTCTGCCGCTCGCCCTATCGCTGAGGTCAGCTCTCGAGCGAGGCGCGGTCGACATGGCCGAGATCGCGGCCGGGCTCGACGATGTCGCGGACCCGCTGCTTCAGCTCCTTCGGCCCGGGAAAGCCGCCGTCGCGCTTGCGCTCCCAGATGAGGTCGCCATTGACGCGGATTTCGAAATTGCCGCCGGTGCCGGGGATCAGCGCCACCTCGCCGAGGCTGTCGGAAAAGGTGTGCAGCAGCTCCTGCGCCATCCAGGCAGCGCGCAGCAGCCAATTGCACTGGGTGCAGTAGAGGATCGAGACGCGGGGTTTTTCGGTCATGGCGATTTCCTTTCGTTCCGGCAGGTTTAAGCCTTGCCGCCTGCGTGCGCAATCGGCCTTGCACAAGCGTCTTGCGCGCCCCATCCGGGCATGATCTCCTCCCGCCATCGGCCAGATCGGGAAAAGCCATGCGAGTCGCAGTCGTCGGAAATATGAAAAATACCGGGCTCGGCGCGCTTGCCAGAGCGCTCGAGGAGGCGGGAGCGGAGATCGAGTGGTTCCGTGTGTGGCGGGACGGCAGTCTGCCGCAAGATATATCCGGCCATGACGCGCTCGTCGTTCTCGGCGGCGAACAGAGCGCGCTGGATGACGAGACGCACCCCCACCTGCCGGAACTCGTGCGGCTAACGCGCCGCTTCGGCGATGCCGGCAAAGCCGTGCTCGGCATCTGCCTCGGCAGCCAAATCCTCGCTCGCGCCTATGGCGCCGACAATCTGCTGGGTGCCGCTCGTGAATTCGGCTGGCACAGTATTGGTGTCACGGGTGAAGGCCGGTCCGATCCGCTGCTGTCTGATGTGGGCGACGAATTCACCATCTTTCAATGGCACGCCGATACGTTTTCCTTGCCCGAAGGTGCGGTGTGTCTTGCGACGAGCCCCGTCGCCGAGAACCAGGCCTTCCGCATCGGCCGCGCCGTCTACGGCACGCAGTTTCACTTCGAGGCCGACACCGAGGTCGTCAGGCAATGGAAAGGCGAATTCCCCGGCACGATCGAGCGTATCGCTCCCGGCTGGCTGGAGAATTATGACGAATTGGCTGCGCGCCATGGCGCCGCCGCCGATGCCGCAGGCCTTGCCATAGCGCGCGCCTGGGTCAGCCTGATCGAGCGGCAAGAGGCCGGACTGCTGTTGCAAGCGACCGCGTGAGGAACGAGGCGATGCCGGTCAGCGAACGCGAAAAGATGGCGGCCGGTGAATGGTATTGCTGCCTCGATGCCGAACTCGATCGCCTGCGCCAGCAGGCGCGCGTGGCCGTCCACGCCCACAACACCTTGCCGCCCGACAAGCGCGGCGCCGCAGCGCCTGCCTTGAGGGCGCTTTTTGCGCAGGCCGCGCCCGATATCTTCATCGAAGCACCGTTTCACTGCTCTTACGGTATCAACATCATTCTCGGCGAGCGCGTCTATTTCAATGCCGGCTGCACCATTCTCGATTCCGGCCGGGTGACGATTGGCGATCGCAGCATGTTCGGTCCGGGCGTACAGATTTATTGCGCCGAGCATCACAGGGATCCTCCCCTCCGCGGCGCGGGCATCGAGATCGCCCGGCCGGTCACGATCGGCAGCGACGTCTGGATCGGCGGCGGTGCCATCATCCTCGGCGGCGTGGCGATTGGCGATGGCGCGATCGTCGGCGCCGGCGCGGTCGTGACGAAGGATGTGCCGGCGGGTGCAGCCGTGGTCGGCAATCCCGCGCGTCCGATAAGCCGTCTCTGAGATTCGTGGCTGCGGGCTCCCTCGACAATGGCGACGGCTCCGCTAGATCAGGTGGCGGAAGGGGAGAGTAATGACGACAGCAAAGAACTTACCCATGGAAGGCGGCTGCCGTTGCGGCCGGGTGCGGTTGAAGATCAGCGCGCCGCCGCTGCTGACCATGGCCTGCCATTGCACGGGCTGCCAGAGGATGACCGCGAGCGCCTATTCGCTGAGTGCCGCCATCCCCAGCGAGGGTTTCGAGGTAACGAAGGGCGAGCCCGTCATCGGCGGCCTGCACGGCACGACGAAACATTATTTCTGCCCGCATTGCATGAGCTGGATGTTCACCCGCCCGGAAGGCATGGACTGGTTCGTCAATCTGCGCGTCACCATGCTCGATGACCCCAGCTGGTTCACGCCTTTCATCGAAACATGGACGAGCGAGAAGCTGGCCTTTGCCGAGACCGGTGCGGTGCACAGCTACGCGGCACTGCCGGAGATGGCGGCCTATGAGGGGTTGGTCAAGGAGTATATGGCGCGATCGTAGAAACCAATCCGGGATGAAAAGGATGCTGAATGAACTAGCCGTCGGCCTTTCCGCCTGGATCATCATGGATGGAAACTACGGCGAATTCCAAAAGGGACAGCGGGCGGCCTTTGCCTTGGAATTCTACAATGAAACGGCGCTGAGGATTAGTGAGCATCGCGGCGATGTTTTCTTGAGGCGTGAGAGCGCCCCGGAACATGGCTGGAAGGCCGTGTCTATATCGGGATCGACCCGTTCTTCTATTTCGAGCAGATCAGCCATTTCGACGATGCGCCAGATATGATCCATGATTGGATCATTGAAGGGATCGAGATGCAGACAGCGCCGTTTGTCGACGCAGGCGAAAACCGGATGGTTCGCGATCCTGCTCTGAGTGGATGGCGGGAAATTCCTGAAACCGATGCATGGAACGACGACGATGGCTCGGCGGAATATCTTCTGCATTGCCGACGGATTTCCGAGACTCCGCGAAGAGCTTTGGCGACCGATAGCTAGAGCATGATGCGGGAAAAGCGCGCAGCGTTGATTTCAGAAGCCCTGGAAGAGAAAATCGACGGCAGCCACGATGCGGTCGCTGTCGGCGGTAAGATCCGCGATGGCGCTTCCGAGTTCCGTGGTCGGGATCGATGCCATGCGCTGAGTCGCCATGACATAGGCTTCCCCCTCGATTGAGAAGCGTGGGTTCAGTCGCGAGATCGACCAGCTCAGTTCCTGAACTGGATGCAATGGAACCATGACCCGCGACGGCAGATCGTCAAGCAGATTGGCTTGAAGATCGATGGCCAGGACATTCCCGCTTCTCAAGCGATAGACGTGAAAGCGCGCCATTAAAACTGACGGTATTTGGCGAAGGGCAAGCCGTGCTTTTCGACATACTCGTTCTCCAACCGGATGGCCTCCGCGTTCTCGATACGCCACAGCCGTTCGCGTTCCGCCTTTATGGCCTTCGCGATCCCATCTTCCGCCGCCCGGGATATGTTGATCTTCAGCGCACGCGCCTGCGACACGAGTCCCTCATCGAGAGAGAGGTTCGCTGCTTTCCTTGGCTGCTGCGCCATAACGATCTCCTTGGCCCTATGCGCAGATCATATGCGCATAAGGTACCATTGAGAAGCGTTATTCGTCGCCCATCTTCAACGCCGCGATGAAGGCTTCCTGCGGAATCTCGACCTTGCCGAACTGGCGCATGCGCTTCTTGCCGGCCTTCTGCTTGTCGAGCAGCTTGCGCTTGCGGGTGGCGTCGCCGCCGTAGCATTTTGCGGTCACGTCCTTGCGCAGCGCCGAGATGGTCTCGCGGGCGATGACGTTGCCGCCGATCGCGGCCTGGATCGGGATCTTGAACATGTGCTTCGGGATCAGCTCCTTGAGCTTTTCGCACATGTCGCGGCCGCGCTTTTCGGCGGCGGTGCGGTGCACCATCATGGACAGCGCGTCGACCGGCTCGCCGTTGACGAGGATCGACATCTTCACGAGATTGCCCTCGCGATGATCGGTGAGCGTATAGTCGAAGGAGGCATAGCCCTTGGAGATCGACTTCAGCCGGTCGTAGAAATCGAACACGACTTCATTGAGCGGCAGGTCGTAGGTCAGCATCGCCCGCGTGCCGACATAGGTCAGTTCGATCTGGATGCCGCGCCGGTCCTGGCAGAGCTTCAGGATGCCGCCGAGATAATCGTCGGGTGTGAGGATCGTCGCGCGGATCCACGGCTCGTGGATCTCCGAGATCTTGACGACGTCGGGCATGTCGGCCGGGTTGTGCAGCTCGCGCTCGGAGCCGTCGGTCATGAACATCTTGTAGACGACGGAAGGGGCGGTGGCGATGAGATCGAGGTCGAACTCGCGCTCCAGCCGTTCCTGGATGATTTCGAGATGCAGCAAGCCGAGGAAGCCGCAGCGGAAGCCGAAGCCGAGGGCGGCCGAGGATTCCATTTCGAAGGAGAAGGAAGCGTCGTTGAGGCGAAGCTTGCCCATGGCGGCGCGCAGATCCTCGAAATCGGCGGCGTCGACCGGGAAGAGCCCGCAGAACACCACCGGCTGTGCCGGCTTGAAGCCCGGCAGCGCCTGGGCCGTCGGCCGCTTGTCCTCGGTGATCGTATCGCCGACGCGGGTATCGGCCACTTCCTTGATCGAGGCGGTGATGAAGCCGATCTCGCCGGGGCCGAGGCTGTCGACATTGACCATCTTCGGCGTCAGCACGCCGACACGCTCCACCTGGTATTTCGCGTCGGTGCCCATCATGCGAATGGTCTGGCCCTTGGTCAGGACGCCGTCGATGATGCGTACGAGAACCATGACGCCGAGATAGGTGTCGTACCAGCTGTCGACGAGCAGCGCCTTCAGCGGCGCCTTTTCGCCGCCCGGGCTCTTCGGCGCCGGCAGCTTGTGGACGATCGCTTCGAGCACATCGGGAATGCCGAGGCCTGTTTTGGCCGAGATCAGCACCGCCTCCGAAGCGTCGATGCCGATCACTTCCTCGATCTGTTCCTTGATGCGGTCGGGTTCGGCCGCCGGCAGGTCGATCTTGTTGAGCACGGTGACGAGCTCGTGGTTGTTGTCGATCGCCTGATAGACGTTGGCGAGCGTCTGCGCTTCCACGCCCTGCGAAGCGTCGACGACCAGCAGCGAACCCTCGCAGGCCGACAGCGACCGTGAGACTTCATAGGCGAAGTCGACGTGGCCGGGCGTGTCGATCAGGTTGAGAATGTATTTCTCGCCATTGTCGGCCTGGTAGTGCAGGCGCACGGTCTGGGCCTTGATGGTGATGCCGCGCTCGCGCTCGATATCCATATTGTCGAGCACCTGCTCGGACATTTCGCGCTCGGCAAGGCCGCCCGTCGTCTGAATCAGGCGGTCGGCCAGCGTCGATTTGCCGTGGTCGATATGGGCCACGATCGAGAAGTTGCGGATATGGGACAGCGGAGTGGTCGAATTGGTGCTCATGCGCGCCATATAGCAGCGCCGCCCCCGGCCGCAAAGCGGTAATTATCCCGCCGTTTACGCTATTTTACGAGCCGGTCGAACGCGTCTCAGACCGGCCAGGTCTCCAGCCGCCAGGCGGAATCCCAGAACATCCATTCATATTGCGCGGCGCGCACGAAAACATCGGCCATTTCGGCGCGTTCCATCGGCGAGGCGGCGCGGGCGGCGATGTCGGTCAGCGCGATCACCTCGCGGGCGCCGGCAGCAAATTGCGGATCGCCATAGGTGTTGATCCAGGCCTGGAAGGCATTGCCCTCGACAACAGGCCGGTTCTTGATCGCCTCGCCGACATGCCAGTAGATCCAGAAGCAGGGGAGAATGGCGGAAAGCGCCACCGCGTAGGAGCGGTGATAGGCGGTGGCCAGCAGAAAATTGGTATAGGCAAAGCAGGTGGGCGACGGCTCGGCCGAGGTCACATCCGCGGCCGTGATGCCGAACTGGGTGAGGAAGCCGGCATGCAGGCCCTGCTCGACGGTGATCGCCTTCTGCGCCGAGCCGAGAAAACGCAGCACCTGCGCATTGTCGGGCGCCTTGGCCGCGACGATGGCGAGGCATCGCGCATAGTGCTTGAGATAAAGCGCGTCCTGCAGGATGTAGTGGCGAAAGATTTCCGGCGGCAGCGTGCCGTCGGAGAGCCGCGTCAGAAGCGGCAGTGCCTCGATCTCGGCCATGATGGGTGCAATCCTGTCCCAGGCGGCGGCCGTGAAGCTTCCCGTCAGTGCCGTGCTCTGTGTGCTGGCGTCCATTGGTCTCTCCATCGATCGCGCTGACATATACCGGCGAGGCTGCGGCGAAGGCAAGTTGCGTGCGCGCCCCGCTTATTGGCTTGATTCCATCATTGGATCATGTATTTCTCTTATAGTAGAATTGCGGATGGGACGATGGAACAGCAACTCGAACAGGCGATCGGCATTCGCATCCGCACGCTGCGGCTGGATAAGGGTTTGACGCTGGAGGATCTTGCCGCAGCTTCCGGCGTCAGCCGCGCGATGATTTCGCGGATCGAACGGGCCGAGGCGAGCCCGACGGCCTCGCTGCTGGCAAGGATCTGCGCCGCGCTCGGCCTGTCGCTCTCTGCCTTCTTCGCGGAGGAGGGGGAGCAGGCCTCGCCGTTTGCCCGCCGGCAGGAGCAGCAGGTCTGGCGCGATCCGGAAACCGGCTATCTCAGGCGTGCGGTGTCGGCGCCGGGCACCGCCTCCGATGTCGATATCGTCGAAGTCGAATTCCCCGCTGGTGCCCGCGTCAGCTTTCCCCCGCATGCGGCATCCCACGGCATGACGCAGCATATCTGGCTGTTCGATGGCGAGCTGGAGATGACGGCGGGCGAAACCGTCTACCGGCTGCGCCCCGGCGACTGCCTCTTCATGCCGGTCGGCGAGGGCCATGTCTTTCACAATCCCGGCAACGCGCCGGCGCGTTATTGCGTCGTGCTCGATCGCGGCGGCCGATAACGATATTCATTTCAGGAGAAGCATATGCCCGCCATTCGTGCCCTTTCCGCCGCGGAGGCCCGCGCCGCCATCGCCGATCTTTCGGACGTGCTCGCCGATTGCGTCGCCGGCGGCGCCTCCGTCGGCTTCATGCAGCCCTATGGGCCTGACGATGCCGAACCCTACTGGCGCGATGTCGCCGATGCGGTCGGGGCGGGCGTCAGCCTGCTTCTGGTCGCTGAACTGGAGGGCAGGATCGTCGGTACGGTGCAGGTGGGGTCGGCGCAGATGCCGAACCAGCCGCATCGCGGCGATCTGAAGAAGCTCCTGGTGCATCGCTCCGTCCGCGGGCGGGGCCTCGCCCGGCTGCTGATGGAGGCCGCCGAACGCGAGGCGGCAAAGCACGGCAAGACCCTGCTCGTGCTCGACACGGCAACCGGCAGCGATGCCGAAGCGATTTATCCGCGTCTCGGCTGGCAGCGCGTCGGCGTCATTCCCGACTATGCGCTGTGGCCGCAAGGCGGCTATTGCGACACCACCCTGTTTTACAAGCGGCTCGCCTGATTGCGCCGGCTCCACTCACGCCGGCCGACGCAAAGCCGGAAATGCCCCGGCAAGCGTGGTGCCTGCCGTCCATTGCGCCGCGTTCCAGCCGAACTGCCGCGCCGCTTCGATATTTTCCGCCGTGTCGTCGATGAAGCCGATTTCGCCGGGCGCAGCCCAAGGTCGCGCTCGAGATAGGTGAAGAGAGGCAGGCCATCGGCCGGTCGGCCATGAATGAGCACACCGTCGACATCGACCATCAGCACTTTCATGCGGAAAATTTCCTCGTTCTGAAAACATCGGCGAAGGTGGCGTCATTTAGCTCGGCGATCAAGCCGACACACTGCTTTTTCGTTGGGGCGAAGCCGTGTAAATCTCGATTTTCAATCAGGAGCAGAATCTGCAATGCGCGTCATCTATTCCGAAGACCATAAGCTGCGCGATGCCAGGACCGAACTCTATGCCGGCCAGCTGGTGACCCCCTTCGAGGCGCCTTTCCGGGCCGAATGGATCCTGGCGGAGGTGAAGGAGGCGGGCTTTGCCGATGTCGTCGCACCCGATGCGCACGGGCTGGAAACGGCTGGGAAGGTGCATGACCCCGCCTATCTCGATTTTCTCGCCACTGTCTGGGACCGCTGGGTGACCGCCGGCTTCGAAGGCGAGGCGATCGCCAATTCCTTCCCGGTGCGCCGCACCAGCCAGCGCGTGCCCGACAATATCGTCGGCGCGATCGGCCATTACGCCAACGCCGCCGACACCTCGATCACCAAGGGCTCCTACGCGGCGGCGATCGCCTCGATGCGCTGCGCCATAACGGGCGCCGACTGGCTGGCTGAGGGCCATCGTTTCGCCTTCGCGCTCTGCCGCCCGCCCGGCCATCATGCCGGCATCGATCTCTTCGGCGGCTACTGCTTCATCAACAATGCGGGAGTGGCGGCGCAACGGCTGCTTGATCGCGGCGCGGCCAAGATCGCAGTGCTCGATGTCGATTTCCATCACGGCAACGGCACCCAGGATCTGTTCTATCGCCGCGGTGACGTCTTCACTGCCTCGCTGCACGGCGATCCCATGCAGGCTTTCCCTTATTTCCTCGGCCATGCCGACGAAGAGGGCGAAGGCCAAGGCACCGGGACCAACCGCAACTATCCGATGCCGCCGGGCACGCCATGGCGGGTCTGGTCTTCGGCCCTTGCCGATGCGCTTGGCCGCATCAAGGCCTTCGGCGCCGAGGCGATCGTTCTGGCGCTCGGCGTCGACACTTTCGAACGCGATCCGATCTCATTCTTCAGCCTCACCTCCGACGATTTCATCCGCATGGGCGCGATGGTATCAGCCGCCGGCCTGCCGGTGCTTGTCTGCATGGAAGGCGGCTACGGCGTGCCGGAAATCGGGCTCAATGTCGCCAATGTCCTCAAGGGTCTGGAAGCCTGATCGCTTGATATGACCGACGAGACCGTTCCATCCGATAGCCCGACACCCCGCATGCTGAGCTGGGCGCGCAACTCCACCATCTACCGTCTGGAGCGGCGGATGATGACGGAAAAGCAGCTCTTCGACGCCATTAGCCGCAAGGCCAGGGAGAAGTTCGAAGAGATCAGCGCGGGCCAGATCAAGGCCGTTGCCGACTTTGCCGTCAAGTTTGCCTATGACAACAAGCTGATTGACGATAGCGCCTATGCCGAAATCAGCACGCGCTCGGCCGTGCGCGGCGGCAAGTCGAAGCGTGCGATCGCCCAGAAGCTTGCCGCCAAGGGTGTTGCGAGCGACAAGGCGCAGGCTGCGCTCGAAGGGGCTGACGATCTCTATGCCGCGACCATATTCGCCCGCAAACGCGCCTTCGGCCCGTTTCGCCGTGACGAACTCGACGACAAGAGGAAGGCAAAGGAACTGTCCGCCTTCGCCCGCAATGGCTTCAGCTTCGAGATCGGCAAGAAGGTCTTCGAGATGAGTTTCGAAGACGCCGAAGAGGTGATCCTCTCCGGCCGCCTCTGATATGCATCAGCTCTCTTGCTGCCTGGATCAGAAGATTGAATTTGTCGGTTGCAGGCGGCCTCCGTATGAACAGCGCTCGATCGGAGATGCAGATGAAAGACGGAACGAACGACGGCGCCGGCGTGCTGGCATTGGAAACGCCTGCAACGTCCTCCGGCTTGGCGGCCGGCGGGCTGATGTGCCTCCTGTCCATGTCGTCGATCCAGTTCGGCGCAGCTCTGTCTTCCCACGCGATCGCCACCTACGGACCGGCCGGCGCAAGCTGGCTGCGCCTCGTCTTTGCCGCCGTCATCCTGGTCGTCGCCGTCCGTCCGCGCATATTCAGCTACTCCAGAGAGCAATGGACAAGCGCGCTCGTTCTCGGCACGACGACAGCGTTGATGACCATGAGTTTTTTCGCGGCGATCGAGCGCATTCCGCTCGGCCTCGCCGTGGCGATCGATTTTCTCGGCCCGCTTTCGGTCGCGACCATCGGTTATGGTCTCAGCCGGCGTCTCGTCTGGCCGCTCATTGCCGCGCTTGGTGTGTTGGCGCTCGCCCATGACGGTGAAGGCTGGATCGGGGATATGTGGGGCATTCTCTTTGCCGGCGGCGCCGGGACCGGCTGGGCGATCTATATCGTGCTGACCAAGAAGATCGGCGCCAGCTTCAAGGGGCTGGAAGGGCTTTCCATGTCGCTGATGGTTGCCGCGGTGGTTGCCACACCCTTCGGCTTTTCAGGCGCAGCGCCGGCGCTTGACGCTTACGGCCTGATCGAGATGGCGGGCCTTGCCGTGCTCGTGCCGCTGCTGCCCTATACGCTGGAGCTGATTGCCCTGCGGCGCATGCCAACGACGTCCTTCGGCATTCTCATGAGCCTGGAACCGGCCATTGCGGCTCTGGCAGGCTTCGTCATTCTGACGCAGCCGATGACGCTTCTGCAGATGGCAGGAACGGCCCTGGTCGTGGCCGCGAGCGCCGGCGCGACCTTTTCCGCCAGGCAATGATGCGTCAGCCCGCCTTCTTGGCCGGGTCGTCGAGCGCCGGATTGTAGAACAGCGACAGCGTCAGGCTTTTGGCGATCCGCTCCGCCGTCGCCATGAACCAGGCCTTGGCCTCCGGCGACGGGGCGATATCGTCGAGCGTTGCGGCAAACAGCGCCAGCCACTTCGGAAAGAGGTCTGGCGTCAGATCGGCGACGCCCGTATGCGCCTGCACCGGCTTGCCGCCATAGGCGCCGCTGCGAAAGGCGACGGCCGACCAGAAGCTCTTCATCTTCTCCATATGCTCCGGCCAGCGGCCGGAGAGCCTGGCGTCGAACACCGGACCGAGATCGGGATGCGCCAGCACGCGCCCGTAAAAGGTCTGGACCAGCCTGCCGATGAAGGCCTCGTCGACGCCCATCGCCCGCATCTCCGCCTCGGCCCTTTCGCGGATCGCCGCGACATGGGCAGGGCGGCCCTGAATGTCATTATCCATCATAAACCCCGGCGCGCCGCATGATGCGGCGCCCCCTCATATAGGTGTTTGTGCCGGCGCGCCAAAGGCATCCGTGCGGCTTGCGGCAATCTGTCAGCCGGCCTGTCTGCACCCTTGACCGCCATTGGCTCCTTCTTTAGATTTAGAATAATTCTAAATTATGGAGATTAGTTATGTTGGCGCGATTTTTCAGATCACCGAAACGGTCTTTCGAGTCGCTGTCCGAGCAGGAGATTCTCGCCCTCGCAATCGCCTCCGAGGAAGACGATGCCCGCATCTATCTTGCCTATGCCGACAGGCTGCGGAACGAATTCCCGGCCTCGGCAAAGGTTTTCGAAGATATGGCCGAGGTCGAGGATACCCATCGCAAATCTCTGATCGAGATCCATCGCCAGCGTTTCGGCGAGCGCATCCCGCTGATCCGGCGCGAACATGTGCAGGGCTTCTACGAACGCAAGCCCGACTGGCTCAGGGCAAGCCTTTCGCTCGATGCGATACGGCAGGAGACCGAAGCGATGGAGGAGCAGGCCTACCGCTTCTATGTCGAAGCGGCAAAGCAGACTTCCGATGCTTCGACGCGTGAGCTTCTCGGCGATCTCGCTCTTGCCGAGCAGGGGCACGAAGATATCGCCCGCATGCTGGGCGACAAACATACGCCCGAAGATATCAAGCGCGACGAGGACGAGGCGGCGCACCGGCAATTCGTGCTGACCTATGTGCAGCCGGGCCTTGCCGGGCTGATGGACGGCTCGGTCTCGACGCTGGCGCCGATCTTTGCCGCCGCCTTTGCCACCCAGGACACCTGGCAGACCTTCCTTGTCGGCCTTTCCGCTTCCGTCGGCGCCGGCATCTCGATGGGCTTCACCGAAGCCGCCCATGACGACGGCAAGATCTCCGGCAGGGGCTCGCCGGTCAAACGCGGCCTTGCCTGCGGCATCATGACGACGCTCGGCGGTCTCGGCCATGCGCTGCCCTATCTGATCCCGCATTTCTGGACGGCGACGATCACCGCCGGCGTCATCGTTTTCTTCGAACTTTGGGCGATCGCCTTCATCCAGAACCGCTACATGGAGACTCCCTTCCTGCGCGCCGCCTTCCAGGTCGTCCTCGGCGGCAGCCTGGTGCTCGGAGCAGGCATTCTGATTGGGAATGGGTGAGGCGCGGTCGGGCGCAGCCCGAGCAATCGATCCAGTGAATCGATTGCAGCGACGAACGCCCGGAGCCATGCGGAGGGCCGGGCGACCGGCATACCACCCGCGTCATCTCAGCCAGCGCGCAACGATCAGCCCTCATCCTGAGGTGCCCCGCAAGGGGCCTCGAAGGACGAGGGCGGGTGGTTGAACGCCGCCAGCAGTATCGACATTTGCCAGTGGCCAGCCCCGTCCTTCGAGGCTCCGCCCTATGGGCTCCGCACCTCAGGATGAGGCTGGAGAGAGGGCGCGCCAGCATCCTTGCCCTTCGCTTACGCTCCATGCATTCGCGGCTTTGCCGCTCACCCCCTTGCATGTTCAATTTGCGCTGATTGTTGGATGATCGGTGCGCACTCCGGCGGATGGCCATCCGC
>NZ_NWTA01000042.1:0-23580 GCF_002531955.1 Rhizobium sp. M10
AACCAGCATTGGTTCCTGACCCTTGCGGATGCCCGCGAAAAGATGGAGGATTGGCGTAGATACTACAATCCTGTTTCATAACTCCCATCTTCCTATGTCATCGAAAGGAATAGATTTTCCTGATCTGGAGGCGATCCCGCGGGGTGGCGAGGGTTCTTCCGTACACGATCGAGAATCTGACGTGCTTGCGGGGTCGCGAGTTTGGAACGGCTGAAGATCCATGGGCCATCGGGTAGCGGATGAGCCCCCTTAATATCGCCAGCCTCGGCCGCCAGACGCAGCGTCTTTGGCGATATCCCGAGTAACTTCGCCGCACCGCCCAGATTAAGCCATGGCTCAACCCCGTCGATCTGCGGACGGAAGACCGGAATCTTGCGATATGACCTCAGCGCGGTGACCCGCTCCCGTGTCCAGCGATTGCCATTGCCGGTCGTCAGTCCGTTGCGATTGAGGACACCGGCAATCACATCATCATTGGCGATCAAGACGAGCTGTTTCACAGCGTCGACAATGTCGTCAGGGGTCGCATTTCTTTGGCCACGGTGTCGCTTCGGCAGGCGCAGTTCGGTGTGGACGCCTCCAACCCAATGAATGACGAGGACGATCTCAGAGGTTCCATCATCGAGATCGGCGACCACTTCATTGATGAGCGTGCGCACGATGCGCTTCTTCAGCCTTGCATCGGTTGTCGGCGCCGTCCAGACGGCGCGAAGGTTTCCCGCAAGTGCGGTTACCTGTGATGCGGACATGGGGAACGGATGCGGCGTAACTGTCCGATGTTTGGCAATCTTGGCCTCGATCTCACCGACGCCAGTCAGCGCCTTGTTCCAGCGTGCTTCCAGCTCCGACGTCACCAGCCTATTCTCCGGATCAGCCGCGTCATATTGCCGGAATGCCCGGTCGGCTACATAGCGTGCTGCCTCGAGGTCGCGCATCAGGGCATCCTGAACCTGATCGCGTTGGTTGGCCATATTGCGTTCCGCCTCGACGGCGGCGGCAATGGCTCCTGGCTCGACCACGCCGAGAAGTGCCTCTTCGATCGCGTCATCGACCCGCAGACCGCCGAAGGCGATGCAACGTGGTTCGCCGTTGTCGAGCAACCCTCGCCAACAGGAATAGCGCGGGATGTTATGGTTGGCTCCTGTGTAACGAACCGTCAGCTTCCGGCCGCACCTTTTGCAGCGGAACAGGCCGGCAAGCAGAGCGCCGCCATGCTTCGGCGCTCCATGATGGCGACTGGCCGGTACATTGTCGCTGACCATCTTGCGGATCTCCTCCGCCCGTTCCCAACTGATGTAACCTTCGTGCGCATCCGGGATCAGCGCCAGCCATTCATCACGCGCCTTGCGGCGAATTCCAGATCGGCCATCGTATCCTGGTACGGAACGACTCTTACCATAAGCATAAGCGCCGCCGTAGATCGGGTTCGCAATCATCCGGTGGATGGTGGCATAATTTGGCCTGCGCCAGATGACGTCACCGTTGGCGCACCTGACGGGCAGGTCCAATCCCTGCTCAAGGAACCATAGCAAGGCCTGCCGGGCACTCCCGAGTTCGGTGACCTTGTCGAAGACGAGTGCGATGGCTTCCTGGATGCGCCGATTGGGATCCTTCTCGATCCTGTCACCGGCCTTTACGAAGCCGGCCGGAACAGTGACGACGAGTTCACCGCGGCGAGCCTTCTCATAGCGGGCGGAAAGGGAACGCTGACGCAAGAGATCGAGTTCATACTCGTTGAGGCTGCCCTTCAAACCCAAGAGCAGGCGGTCGTTGCCCTGGCGGGGCGCATAAACTGCTTCCTGGTCGACCAGGACGGTATCAACAACGCGGCACATCTCGATGAGTTGCTGCCAATCGCGGCTGTTCCGGGCGAAGCGCGATACCTCACGCGCGGCCACGGCGCCTACCTTGCCAAGGCAGACTTCCGCCACCATCCGATCAAATCCAGCGCGGGTCACGCCGCCGGCGGCCGAACGACCAAGGTCGTCATCCACCGTCTCTATATGTGACCATCCAAGCGCTGCCAGACGGTCGCGCATGGCGTACTGGAGGGCGCTGCTCTCTCGATTGTGCAGAACCTGGTGAGCCGAGGACTGCCGAACATAGAGGATGGCCTTCCGCTCCAGATGATGCGGCGCGATCTTCTCATGCATCATGACCGGCCTCCTTCTGTTGGCAGGCATGTCCGCACTTTGCGTGATCGACGAACAGCCGCACGATGAGCACCGTCAACGCTTGGCGGGTCTCCTCCGGCAACTCCGACCATTGCGGCGTCCCTGCCGTCTTCCCCCGCTGCGGGGCCGAGAACAGATCGAACTGGCATGTCATGGGCTGGCGAGGCATGAACATCTCTCCGACTCGTTTCGTGAGAGACCAATGCTGCGCCCATTACCGAAGATTGCGATGAGGCATCAGCGTCCTTCAGCAATCTTGCCAAAGAATGCAGGCTTGCGAGATCGACGTGCGGGACCGCCAGGCTGCGCCAACAACCACTCACTGATCGGTCGAACATCCACGACGGGACCTCAAGAAGTCGACCAGAAGAAGAACCAGAAAGGCTGCAGCGGAAAATATGCGTCCCTTTAGACACCGCCTCATGCACGTGAACAAGCCGTCCGGACCAGGGATGCCACGGATACAGAAGCTCGCGAACCTCGGTCCCGTGGGTGTTCTGTCGTCGTGTTGTACAATGAGGAAAGACCTCATGGTGCGATCGGCAACAAGGTGCCGATCTCGTTGGTGAATTCGGGAGGCGCAACCAGCCCGCCTCCCTGAATGAAGCCGGAAAACTCTAGCATCCGGTGGTCCAACGTTTGGGAGCGTTTCAAGACCGCCGAGGCTCTAATCGCCGCCGGATGAAAATTCAGTGACAGGTCATTTGAAGGCCAACCACCTACCTTCCTGCCGAACACTGGCAGACCAGAAAACAAGGGGCGCAGCCAATACACGTCGCTTGATCAGTGCTTGTGAGATACGCCGGAGCCAAAGAGGAGCCGTAGTGAGTAGTGAACGCACTGTCATGCAGGTTCCTCCATGTCGCCCCCCCCCCCGCGCCAAGAACGCTAGGGCACACCCCCGGATTGCTTGATTGCTGGGCAGATTAGCGAAGAATTCCGCCCTATATGAGCCGTTTCAACCGCACTTAAACGCGCGCTACATCTGAATAGGTCTTAATTGTTGTTAAGCCATTATCGACCAGGCCAGTTCCCGCCTCGGCGAGCTTTTGGAGGTTGTCGAAGCCAAATCGATGTACGTCGCGGAGCGTCTTCGAGAGTACTACGAGCCGCCCCGCCGTGAGTAATATCCGACCGAATCCCTCATGGTTCACAGTCAACACCGGTGACGCCATCAGTCCGGACTGCTCCTCTATAGCAAGTGCTACGGCGGCATAGAAGATCTCAAGCCGCCACTGCACCTCTAGGTCAGGTCCCCCGATGAGAGGAATCGCCCTACGCTGCTGCCTCGTCACGATGAAATCACAGAGCAAATCGGTGTCCGATTTCTCTTGCCACAATTCAAAGGTGTCTTGAGCACGCATCAGACGCAAGAGGCACTTAATGAAAGGCGTGGCGAGAGCATCTTTCTCATCTAATCGAGCATTGTTGGGGACAGGGGTGACGTTTGACATCAGTTAAAATCCTCCTGAGTGTTGGATGCGGTTTGACTAAGGGCCACACCCGCTTCCGGTAACACCATCCCTTAAAATGGTGCGGCAGATGGGACCTGTGGCGACGCAACTTGGCCCGGACGAATGACATGGCCCCTCGAAACGGGGCGGCCGCAACAACAACGGCAAGCGGCGGGCAACGCTGGCGGGCTTGACGAAAAGCGCTTCACAAGCGAGATTCCCGTCGCGATAGTCCAGTGGCGGTAGGTTTCGCCGCGAACTCCACCCTCAACCAACCTATTCGCCGCCAGGTGTAAAACCGTGTCTCGGGCTTTCGAATTGAGGATCAGGCGGGGGGTGGAATCAGCTTTTCGAGGTCGACAAGGACAGTGAGAGTATCTTGAGAGGCCGTGTACTTGCCGATCCCCCCTTTTCCGTGCGAACTGATGCAGACCTGCCATGTATTTTCCCTTCAAGGTTCAAATCGACTTCGACCGGACGCCACACGTTCCACCAGGCGATTGCCCGCCGCGTAGTTCTGGGAGTTCAAGACTCATGCCAGTCTCCTCCGCTGAGGTTCGGAACACGGCATCTGTATTGTTTCCAGCTTCTTAGCTAGCCCATGAAGAATTGATCGAGGACAACGTTGTCGTGAACCGGACAAGACGCGGTGGGGATCGAAGAAATGGCATCCCGGTGCAGCGGCGGAAGCCTATTCTCCGGCCACGTCAGCAACAAATGACACCCGCCGAAGCCGCTCCGCTCTCAATTCGCGGATTGGGCGCAATGTCCGGCCGCTTGCCGAGGTGCAGCCGGTCGATCTTCTTTGCTTGGCGATCACAGCGCCTCCCAGTGATGGACTCCGAGACCCGCATGCATCACTGGCTGGAGCTCCCTTCCTCGACAGTTAGCGCCGTCATTTGGGGGAATGCCGCGGGCAAATGGAAAGCGGCATAGGCCCCCGCGACGCCGGCGACAGCTCAACAACGCTCTGAATTTCCACAGTGAACGGCTGTTAGACGTAGCCGGCAAAGGGGAAGCTCACGAAGATCAGATGGCCCTTCAGGGCCGGGTCCTGGTCCGATGCCCACCGGATCGACCGGCCGCAAGGTTTTAGGACCGTTTCAACAACCAGCCCCTGGGCGCCTCGGCGGCGTGTATCTTAAGTTGCCGGCGTGCTTCGGCCGCGTTCACTCTCTATCCGCACCAGAACACGGCACCCGGGGGATCATGCTGCCGGCACGACCTAGCTGGCCGGTACCGTCGGCGCCGGCAAGAGGATGACTGTGGCAGCGGCCGTCATGGAGCAGTGCTGCCTCGGTGTGACCGCTGAGGCGATACTCGCTGTTTCCGGTCATTGCTTAGCACAGGCCGGAAAAGCGTTTCTGGTACCTTAGCGAACGCTCGCGATTTTAGCAGGGACAACGGGACCTGGCGGCAAGCGGACCCCAAACAAGTGCGAAGCAAACCGAATCTTTGGCAACCTCAAAGAGGGTGGAGTCGATACCCTGGGGGTCAAGCGCCCGCGTCGTCGCGGAGCATTGGGCGCGAGGGGTTTGCGGATTCTCGATACGTGATTGGCACATCAGTCGGACCTCAGCCGATCTTCGTGCAAAAGGATCCTTTAAAAATGGGCCCCTTAACGCGTGCCTTGGCATGCTTGCTTGCTGACGAAGTTTAGGTTGAGAATTGAACACCGCTAGTTATTCGCAGGATTGCTCGGCAAACGAACGAGGCGGGGTGGCGTTCCAAGCATGAGCTGGGACAGATAGGGAATGTCGCGCACGCTCCAGCGAACTGCTAGTGCTACGGCAATGATCATCGTCCCGAGAATTCCCGCCGCGCCAGACCTCATTGTGGGAGCCCATTGTTCTCCGTATTGTATCAAATCCATGAGACGGAATACCGTAGCCTGCACCAGGTACAACACGAGCGTGCTCTGCCCCACTTCCACGGCGATAAAGCGAACCACCCGGTTCGAGCGTCCAATTTTCCAGGATTGAAGCAGAATCTCGATCATCACTGCAGAGGCCACTGTCGAGCCAAAAAACATCAGAAGGATATCTTTTGCCGACTGCAGATCCTGGATTAAGGCGAGATTGTTGTAGACATAGGTGTCCTCGCGCCACGCCATGAAGCACAAGCTAGCCGCGATAGAGGCGGACATCATCAGGAGTGGCTTATGATACCGCATTATGCTCGTCCACCAATCTCTCGACTGCGCAAATGAAAATCCCATGCAGAAAAAGGGATAGGTGTACTTTATGAGAGGGAATATAGAAAACGTCACGGGGGCAACTGCGACCAGTATGGATGAGACAAGCAAAGAGCGTGCCGACCCGGAGTTGAAGATCGAAATAAGTTTGACCAAAAGAAAAGAAGCAAACGCAGCCCAGATGAACCAGTATGTGCCGACGAAATCGTGCATGAATTGCAACAGGTTGCCAGGTGCGTCCGGCGGCCGGGGAAACATGAGCAATTTGACTGCCTCCAAAAGGGTGCACCAGAACAGCGTCGGCACCAGGAGCTGCAGCGCGCGATCACCGATGGCTTGCCTGAACGATTTGCCTAGTAGCCCTGATCTAGAGAGATATCCGCTTATCGCCATAAAGAGAGGCATGTGAAACATGTAGATCGATTTGAAGCATGCCGAATCCCAGAAGCCATCACCCTCGTAAAAGATATATTGTATCAGGTGACCGAAAATCACCAAGACAATGAGTATTCCTTTGGCGAAGTCTAAAGCTAGATCGCGATCGTCGGCCTCTGGCGCCTCAGGCACTGTCTTTCCACCTACAATTCTTGCTCGCATTCTCAACATCTCACGATGCCTACGGGAGCCTTTGAAAGCGGCATTTTCCAACCTCTCGTTCATCATGCAGGCTAATCCAGCTTCCGATCAGCGCTCCGACTTCGGCATGCTGAACGACGGCCAACGGTCATACAATTTGCCTGGGTTCCAAGTTCACAGGGCGACCGTGGCGACTTAGGCCCAGTAGCCGTTTTCGGCGTGTCCATTGGCTGTTTTTCGCCGCAACGTACGCCCCGCCTAAACTCGCTGCCGCGCAACTGCTTGGGCTGCCACGTCGTCGAAATCTTCTAACGGACATTTGCGCGTATGCAAGTAGCGCTGCTTGACTCTGCACTCGGCTATTGTTGCGATTGCATATGATTCTCCATGCCAAACTTGCGCGACACCGTATCAAAAGAACATATTGCCGATTCAATGGCTCCTAGCCGCTGTGGGTATCGTCTATCACCTACCGGCGCTTGGGTGTGGATCGGCACCCCAGCGCAACCCCCCAGACGCTGGAGATTTGCTCCATTAGATCCGCCGCCCAACGTGTCCTATATGGCAGCCTCACCATTGTAAAATTCATGCTCCTAATGACACGCATCTGCGGTATGGATGAGTATCGCGGACCCTTGACAACCTTGAGCGGAAGGTCGGTGAGTATCGCGATACACGAGGCTTTGGCCGCGATCGCCGCCGTTTTGGATCGCCGCCAATGATAGCTGGACGTTGGGCTGCCATTGTCGATCCGTATGCGACGTTTGTCGATACGTCAGAGACGACCGTGGTCCCAATCCGTAGGAAGATCGCAGTAAGCGTCAAGATATGCGGGATGCAACGGCCAGTGTCTGGGGATGCGCTCCCCTGTCAAGGTCGAGACCCCCTCCTCGATCAGTGGCTTTCCCTTTTTGGGATACCTCTCCTTCGGTGGCGAAAGAATGAAACCGGGCTGGATATGTCGCTGGTCATTTCGCGCGATTCAAATTGGCGCAGACTTTGCGGCTCGCTTGACGCGACGATCCCCCTGAGCTGAAGAAGGCCGGCCGCAATAGCGCCGAGCATTGGCGCACATATATAAAGCCAGAGTTGAGAGAGTGCCGCCCCTCCTGCGAAAAGTGCTGGGCCGATCGATCGTGCTGGATTCACAGAAGAACCCGAAACGGTGATACCGCCAAGGTGGATCGCAACTAAGGCAAGTCCAATCGCCAATCGTGCAACAGCGCCGCGTCCAGCCGTGCATTTGAGGAATACAGTTACGAACAGGAACGTGGCGATAAACTCGAATAGGAACGCAGCTCTCCATCCGTAGACTACCCAGCCGGTTTGGGCGAAACCTTCTAGGGTGATATCGTAACCGCCGACCTTGTTCATAGCGATAAGGTAGAGCGTGCCTGCCGCCGCGATAGCTCCTGCACATTGGGCGGAGACATACGCGAGAAAGTCCCACACTCTCAATCGGCGCGACACGAGGAAACCCAGGCTGACCGCCGGATTGAGATGCGCGCCCGAGACTGGGCCAATCGTGTAGGCCATTGCAACCACGGTCGTCCCGAAGGCTAAAGCGACACCCAACAGGCCCACCTCTTGACGCATATAAAGCAATGTGCCGCAGCCGAGGAAGACAAGTGTGAAGGTCCCGAAGAATTCGCAAACATACTTTTTCATTTTTCACTCCATTGATTTGACCCCACGTACTTTTCGGTGTCATCCTCGTGCCGCCAAGCGTTCCGCATGCACCGAACCAATCATCGTGTCAGGTCCCGAAAACCTCCGTAGTTGACTTCAATTGCGTCCTTGTCCGACGAGATCGGCATCAGAGCCTATGGTCAACCAGCGTCACCGATCACCAGCAAACGTCGTACCAAATGAAATATGTTGCGCATCACAGCGATCGCTCTGATGACGTTCGGTCTTAGGTTCGAAAGTGCCGTGAACAGGATAGGCAGGCGAACCGTACCGAGACGTATGGACCCGAGCTGGGCTACGAACAAATCGCCAAGCAGCCCATCCTCAAATTATCGAAACAACGACCCTCTTCATGGCTCCAAGCGGAAGGTGGTGCAAAGCAGGAACCAGGACAAGGGTTGATAAGACCGCCAGGGACGTTCACGAGAAGTCGAGTAACGCCCCTTAGCCACGAACAGGCACATGATCCTTGGCGCGATTTGAAGTCCGCGTGAATTCCCTTGTCCCCAGCGCAACCGTCGACATTTTTCGCAAATGTCGGGCATTCGCCACTTTTGTCAGATTTGTCGTGACTGGAACGTTTTGTTCGCCGGTCTCTCCGCCAAATACACATCAACCTGCCCTCAACCCGCCCATCGATAAACGAAAATCATCTTCTTGGCGCGTCGGAGCAGTTGGCATGGTGTTTGCTGATCCCTGGTTACAAGCGGCAGAAAGCAGTCTGCATTATGCCGGTTCATGAAACGAACGGAACGGAGGCCACCTGACCGTTCGTCATCGGATCCGCGTTCTACCAAAGCGGCCATGCATAGTCCGCCGGCGGAAGGGGTCAATCCCGATGTCACAGCTTGCAACCAACTCAAAGAGAAGGAAAATGCAATGACCAAGATTTCCGAAAGATCCTTTGAAACGATCGAAAACCCGGGGTCATCGTCGCTCAAGGTGCCAGATCAGTTCGGCGCATCCGTTGAAAAGGGGAACAAGCAGGTGACAGAGGCTCTTTTGAAATTTGCGTCCGGCGCTGAAGCGACACAGAAAATGCTGCCTCCGATCCTCGAAACGACAAGTCTATTCGGCAACGAATTGTGGTGGAAGACGATCGCTGCACTGCAGGCCGACGCCGAGGCCAGCTTCTCACATTTGCAAGCTTTGCTGGGCGCGAATTCGCCGTCGCAGATCCTCGAACAGCAGTCGACCTTTTTCCGCAAGCGCGTTGAGACAAGTTTGCAGCACGCCAAGGAAGTCCGGGAGCTCTCAAGCAGGGCGGTGGAGGAAATCTCAAAGCCGGTCAAGGATGCTTTTGACAAGGTCCTGACGAACCCCAAAGCGACGTAAAGTTGACTCGGCACTAAGATCAGGGCTGGACGAATCATGATCGGAGCCGCTTTCGAGGAGACAACATTATGCGGCCGACTGATGTTTCATCTGTTCGCGGCGCTGGCGAATTCCGGCGTGATCTGGTCAGAGAGCGGACCCGTGCCGGCCCGGAGGAACGTGGTAGGCGCGGCGGCGGCCGCCGCAGATAAGCTTGCCAGGGCCTCATCTGGTGGCTGGCCACAAAGTGCGCGAGGCCATCGCACCTTACGAGGCTCTTAGATGGTTACATGTGGGGGATAGTAAAATGATTGTAGCTGTTCCAAATAGCGGGGCGTCACGGATTAACCAATCCGGTGTAGAAGCATTACGAGAATTTCCTAACTTTCCGATAGGCGGGATCTTGTTCAAGGATATAGCGCCTATGCTGGCTGGTAGAGGTGCATTGGGCGAAGTCGTTTCTACCGTCGCAAGCCAAGTGTCGGGAACAGAAATCGATGCCATTTTGGCGGTTGATGCGCGTGGTTTCATCTTGGGCGCCTCATTGGCTGATAGGCTCGGTTGCGGTTTCATCATGGTAAGGAAACCCGGTAAACTGCCGGGGGACGTCCTCTCATTTGAATACAGCTGTGAATACTGCTCCGGAACCCTGGAGGTAACTGCCGGCCTCATCGGTGACGGCCTGCGATGCCTGATTGCTGATGACCTTCTAGCGACGGGTGGCACTGCTCGGGCGACTGGGAATTTTGTCAAGTCCCAAGGCGGAGAGATCGCCGGATACGCATTCATACTCGAAATCGAAGTTTTGAAAGGCAGGCGTCAATTGGACGACGCACCAGTGATCAGTGCGATGACGTGCTAGCGCAGCAACATAGACGTAAGGAGGCAAGCGCATGAATACCCCTGATTGGCTTTCGACACCGCAGGACGTGCATGTAGCCAGTCAGACGCTACAGGCCCTCGTCACAAGTGAACTTTCGAAACGAGTCGTCTCGGAAAACGAAATTAAAACGATCTATCTGTTTCTAACCCGCAAGTGCAATTTGGGATGCCACCACTGTTATATCGCAGGCGTCGGGCCCAAGGCCAAGGGCATTGATTTCAACCTGGAGGCGATCCAAGGACTGATCGAGCAAGCACTACCCAATGGGCTGCGCAAGGTTAAGGTTTCCGGGGGTGAACCGATGGTTCACAAGGAATTCATGGCAGTCATGGAATATCTCGCATCCTGTGGGCTGAAGGAGCTGGTTTTCGAGACGAATGGAACCCTCTTTGACGAGTTCACGATCGAGCAGCTAAGTAGGCTCCCCAATTTGACGGTCTTCATCAGCCTCGACCATTTCGACCCAGAGGCGCACGACGCTTTCAGAGCAAAATCGGGTGCGTTCGCCAAGACTGCGATTGTCCTGCAGCGGCTTGGAAAAACTGACATCTCTACGGTGGTAACGACGACTGCCTATCGCAACAACTATGACAAGGTGATTTCGATTATAGATTTGGTGCTCGGCTGGGGCATCAAGAAGCATCGGACGCTGCTCAACATACATCCGATGGGCAACGCGCGCAGCCATGAGGACAATGCGATAAGCTTGGAGGAATGCAAGCTACTGATAGGCGATCTTTTGAAATCTCCCCATTTTGAGAGTGGCGCTGCATACATGACTCTGCCGCCGGCTCTGATGCCTCTCAAGTATCTGAACGGCGTGCATACTTGCGGTTGGGGCGACAACGTACTGGGCATACTGTCGAACGGACAAGTTTCGATGTGCAGTGCCTCCTACGATGATCCGGAAATGATCGCCGGCAATGCCTTCGAAATGCCCTTGATGGAAATCTGGCGCAACAGCCCGTTCTTCCATGAGCTACGCGAGGTGGTGAGTGGCGAGGTTAAGGGCGTCTGCGGCAACTGCGTGTTTTATCCAGTCTGTCGCGGCGTCTGCAAGATGAGTAGCTGGTCGCACTATGGTGAAAAGGACGCGCCCTATCCGCTGTGCCAGGAACTTTACAATAACGGAGGTTTTCCGGAGTACGCCCTGGTGGACCCGACGAAAGATTCCACCTACCGCCGCGGAGTTATAGCGAAAGAGCGTCGGCCCGCCGCCGAAGCTCCTGTCTATAACTTCTCGGAGGAAATCGCGGCTGCTGCGCAACACACTCACTAACGCAGGAGGCGCGACGTAATAATTGCTGTGTCGACGACGTAATTTAACCAGGTCAACAAAAATAACGTGGAGGATTGAGGATGAGCAGAGCTTTCCGAGGTGCGGCGGGTGTGGCGCACACACTTGCGAACAACGCGATACGATCCGGCAACAAAGCAGCCGCCCAGCAAGCCCAGGTGATTTCTCGTCTCGCGGAAGGACTCGCCCGGCTGCAGGCGGGTTTGGATGACCAAGCTCAGCAATTGACGGCTGGCCTTGTAAAATTAGAGCAATCGCTAAAGGTGTCACGCAGATCGCAACGGTCGAAATCCGGCTCACTCGCTGCTAACGGCGAACTACAAGACTACTACGTTGATATAACCGCCTCGAAGAAATTTGGCAAAGCCAATTGGCCGCGCGCCGCCGATTCAGGTCTTGTAGGACGCCGCATTGGGCGAGGACCGGTTAGGATGACTGGTTCCGACACACAATCGGCAAAGGCGGTTACCGCCGCATTCGCCAAACTTCTCTCGGCTCAGGCACAATTGCTGCAGATACGCAGTGAAGTGGAAGACCTCAAGAAGGTTCAGAGGTAGCGGCAATGGCTAGTTCCCGACTGTTTGGCTACGCCGTTGACGAAGAGGATGGCAAGCTGGTAATCGTGATTGACGGATTGCTTGCCGAAAGTTGCATCCGGCAAATTCGGGACAGCGCCCAGACGGGCCGCGGTGGTGAACTCTTGTCGCGATTGCTGCCGGTAAGTTCGGTTTACAAGCTTATGTCTGGACAAGAGGAACGCGCTGAAGAAACGCTCAGCCTTGAACAGTTGCTTGGACAAAACGTCGACCAGAGTTTCGCTTCCTTCGAACAACAGTTCGCCGACCTGAGGCAGACACTAGCCGAATTCGGCAGCCCGGAAAGTTCGAAATAAATCACGCAGCCGTATCAGGAGTCTCCGCGATGCTTCGGTTGTCACCAGAAGACTCTATTTTGCTGATCACCTGCCGGGCCTACCTACGACCCGAGGATGAAGAGCGTTTGGTCCGTCTCTGCAAGGAGCCTGTCAACTGGCCCTATGTGGTATGGCGCGCCGAGCATAATCGGACGGTGCCGCTGCTTGAGAATCACTTGCGCCGCCTCGATTTGTTGACACTATTGCCTACTGAGGCGGCGCATTACGTTCAGTGCTGGACTGTCATGTCAAAGGTCAGGTCCGCACTCGAATTTCGCAATCTGCCAGAAATCATGGATGCGCTGGATCGGGCCGGCATCGCCTGGTTCCTGGTGAAGGGACCAGATCTCGCGCTTCTCCACTATCCCGATCCACTCCTACGGCCGATGACCGATCTCGACATCATGGTCAAGCCCGCTGACGCGCAGCGCGTGCAGCGGCTCATGTTCGATCTCGGCTACCGGCACGGTATTTTCGACCCTTCAAATGGCAACTGGCATCCGGAACGAAAGGAACTCGATGACGAAACCTTCCGCGAAAGTTATTCCTTGCCGGTGTTTGTAAGGATAGAATCCGTTGAATCTCCGTTCCCTGGTCCCGCGGTGCCACGCCAGCTGCGCTACCGCCACGTAAAGGGATACATCGATTCCGCGAAGAAGCTGCACATGCCCATCTTCATTGATATGCATGTAAATCTCTCCGTCGGCATCGATGTCGAAGACATATGGTCAGGCGTGCGTCTTGCAAACGGTCTAGGCCGCATATTGCAGGTCCAATCCGCGACTGGCGCCGTCTGGTTCCTTTCGGCCAGGCTTTATCACGAGGCCTTCCTTTATAATTCGCTTCGACTATTGATGTTCGGCGATCTTCATGCGGTTCTACACAAAGAAATGGCGAATATTAGCTGGGCGGAGGTCGCTGCGATAGGTTACAAATACGAGATGAGGCCGGCGTTATATTTCGTCCTGACGCAGATGAAGCGCATCTGTGGGATAGACATACCGTCCGAGTTCCTAGAGCTCATTCGACCTGATCAAACCGAGGTACCACTTCAACATGATTGGGGCGACGTGTTGCCCAAACTGCTGTCTATTCCCACTGTTAACGATCTTGAGCTGGCGTAAATATGGCGCCCGAGTCACCATATCGTACAGATCCTGCGGCGAACGACCTTCGTATCGCAGCAACCGAAACCTCTGCAAAGTTTGCGTCAACAGTCCATCGGGCCCTCACGCGGTCAGGAATAACGATCCTAAACACGCAGGTGTTCAGCAATGGCCAGATGGCTGTCACTCCGCGCGACGGCGGGCTTGGCGGAAATGTGGTGGTCGTGCAAACATTTCCTGACAGCGTTCATGATCGTCTTTTCGAGTTGTTCCTAGCGCTTGGTGCCGTGCGGGCGCGGGGTCCCCGCACGATTACCGCTGTTCTTCCCTACCTCCCATATTCGCGTTCGGATCGCCCTGCCTTCGACGGCGGACCTGTACCGGTGCGAATCCTTGCGGGGATTATCGAAACTCTCGGTATAGATCGGCTGATAACTTTCGAACTCCATGTTCCTCAGCTGTGCGCCGCATTTGCCTGTCCTGTCGTCAATCTTCAGTTCGCTCCCGCCCTAGTTCGCCATCTCGGTTCTGCGGCCGTCGATGGCGACATGGTCGTTTCACCGGATTTCGGCGGAGCGAAGCGAGCTGAGCACTTGGCGGCCCTGCTCGGCTGCCCATTCGCTGTCATGCGCAAGCACCGCAGAGACGATGATGACTTTCGGGAGAGCGTCGAGATTCTGGGGGACGTTGCTGGCCGGACGATCATCCTGATTGACGACGAAATCAACAGTGGTCAGACGGCTTTTTCAGCCGCCGCACATCTCAAAGCGGCAGGCGCTCGCAAGATAACCCTTGCCGCAGCCCATGCCATATTCACGCCGTCGCTGAACGAAAACTGGGGACGGTCTCAGATCGACCGCATCGTTGTGACCGACAGCGTCGGACGTACCGACAATTTCCCCGACAGTGTCGAAGTAGTCTCGATCGGCAACGAAATTGCAGGCGCGCTGCAGGCACGCTGAGAAGCATTACCTGAAATCTAGCATCACGCGATTAACACGTGGATCGAGCGCCTGCTCGAATGCCTCTTGGGCGTTTGACGAGGGCCAAAGATTGACCTGCAGCACGTCGAAGCGTGCGGCGTGTTCAACGATGGTTCGGATGGCATTTCTCACGTCGTCCGCGCTTTGGGCTATGGTGCCGATCAGTTCAATTTCCCGGTAATGCAGAAAGTTAGCGCCTACCGATAACAAATCGGACGTCGGAATCGATTGGTAGAGTACAATCCTGGCACCGCGTGACGCCGCAGCTATGGCCCCCTGAATGCCTCTGACACCGAAGCGCGTGCAAAAGATGCAGTCGAAGCCCCAGCCATCCGTTAATTTCTCGACGAGTTTCGGATCAGACAGAGAATGAACTGACCCCGTTGCATGGGCGCCGGTCGACATCACAGGCCCATGCGTTGCCACGTCGTCATCGAAAAGGTAAACGTCGCATCCTTTGGTTGTCAGAAGTATCGAATGGAGAAGGCCCATCGTGCCTCCGCCGATGACGGCCACAGTGTCTCCAGCCTTTGCACGCGCCCTATTTATGCCGCGTGCCACGCAGGCGACAGGTTCAACTAACGCGGCACGCTCGGGAGCCAAAAAGGAAGGTACGGAAAAAACCTGATAGGCGGGTACGCCCACAAAATTGGCCAATCCCCCCGGCCCCTGCGGCACCCCTCCTCTCGCTTTAGGATTTAAATATGCACAGTGGTTGTCCAGTCCGAGGCGGCAGGCACGACATTGGCCGCATCTGCGCATTAAAAGCACCGCAACGCGGTCTCCTACGCGCAGGCCATCCGGTACATCGTCCGGCAGAGACACGATCGTGCCTGACAACTCGTGCCCGCCCCAATAGGGGTAAGTCGGCTTGGCGCCCCGATAAACGCGTTGCTCCGGTGTGCAGAGTCCACACAACTCTATCCGCACACCGACTTCGGACGATACGGCGAGTGGAACCGACAATGTCCATTCTTCAACCTTGCGGGGGCAAGTAATTACGAGTCCACGAACCTCCATACGAGACCTCTCGCTCCCCGACACACCGACTATCCTAATATGTACACTTACTTGCATCCAGAATCTAGCCAACAACCACAGGCGGCAGTCAGAAAGCTGATGAAATCACGTGCCTTGCTGGCGGGCTTGCTTATGTCCTGGGTCTTGACAAGCTTCTCGGAGATATCGTCGGCGCAAACGGCAAAGGACGTTTCAAGCGGCAGAAGTGTTCCCTTGCGCAAGGAGCGACGAAACTATTGAAGGTAGAGTGGAGCGCTTGGGCCGCGTCAATGCCACCAGCCTCAAACACGAGCCGCGGTTTACCAGCCCGTTCTTCGATGCATCCTCATCTCTGCGAAGATGCCATGTCGCCTTCCCTCATCTGCCCGCGCGAACCCTCCTAAGAGCCTATCGCCACATCGTCCAAAGCTTCATCCTTCGTGGCGCACCGGTTCGAACCGAACAGACCAACAATCCGAGTCGCACCGAGAAGGATGACGGCAACTAGATCGGTAGTTGGGCGGCCGCAACATCAGAAAGGTCTCAGCGTTTGCTGGACGCGTGCCTGCGATGGCGGTGGTGGCAACGATCTTCTCTGGCTGCCCCAAGCGCGGGAGAGGCCATTCGACGCTAGCAAGAGTTCGCTCGAACCTGATATCCGTTACCGCAACGACTTCGCTGAGACCACCTCCCAGGCACCATTCTACGATGCCGGCGAACAAGGTCAGCGTTGCCTCGTGAACGGAACCATCTCCCCTCCCCTCCCCTCCACTCTTCGAGGTGTCGACGCAAAAGCGAGAACTCTAGACCATCAGGGGATTGGCGTTCAGGCGACCCTTCGGGAGCAGAGACGGAAATACGTCTACCAGCATGGTCGGTCCCATCGCAGACAAATCGCGTGCACATCCTGCAAGTGGTCCAGCCGCGGTGACATCCAGGATGGCAGTCGGGGCGAGAGCGTCAACCCCATCTGCCTCGCACTCGTCGACTACTTCTACATCCCAAGTGCGAGTGGAAAAGATCCTCGCACGTAGCCTATGATCGTCCTGAAGCAGCTACGCTTCGTAGTAAATTTTTGGTGTCGAGATCGCGAATACCTGCATGAATTTCTCCGCCGCCGTTAGGCGCCGGGAACTCTGCACGAATTGGAATCGGGCGTCCGTTGTCGAATGCTTACGGTTTTGTGCGAGTGAGTCGCGGCAAGGGGATCACCGACTTTGCCGAGGTCTTCTGCTTTTCGTCTAAATCGCCGGGGCACATTTGTAGGATTCACAATAAAACACACCATGACCAATCGGTACCGCGGTCTTGCTAAGCTGCAGGATATAAACGGAAAAATCCATTTACTCTACGTTCCGGGTTTATCCACGTTAGCCTTTCGTTAACCTAAAACCCCTTGCTCAAAATGCAGAATCGGCTCTAATAGCTAGTGGCGGAACTTTAGCGGTTTCGCGAAAAGTTCCGCCACTTGCAGGAAATGGATTTTGAGATGGCGAAAACCGCAGCAAAAACAGCGCCGGTCGTCGAAGGGTTGACCGCATTGATGGAGCGTCATGCTGACGCTCTCTCCAGCCAACTTCAAGCACATCATCTCAAGGTCTTCCCGCCGACGTCCGAAAAGGGCATTCGATCCTTTGCACCGTCAGAAGCCTCAAAATTGCTTGGCATCGGTGAGTCTTATCTTAGACAAACTGCTTCGGAAATGCCTGAACTGCACGTTAGTATGAGCCCTGGCGGTCGACGCACGTTCACGATCGAAGATATTCATTCAATCCGTAAGCACCTGGACCTGATTGGCCGCGGGAACCGGCGCTACCTGCCCCATCGTCGCACGGGGGAGCAGCTTCAAGTCGTCTCGGTGATGAATTTCAAAGGCGGCTCGGGCAAGACGACGACAGCCGCGCATCTGGCACAGTACCTGGCAATGCGTGGCTACCGGATTCTCGCGATTGATCTTGATCCCCAAGCAAGCCTTTCCGCACTCTTCGGCAGTCAGCCAGAAACTGACGTTGGTCCGAACGAAACACTCTATGGCGCCATCCGGTATGATGACGAGCAGGTCCCAATCGAGCAGGTTGTCCGAGGAACGTACATCCCGGATCTTCATCTAATTCCTGGCAATCTTGAACTGATGGAGTTTGAGCACGATACCCCGCGCGCGCTTATGAACCGGAAGGAAGGTGACACGCTTTTTTACGGTCGGATCAGTCAGGTCATCGAAGACATCGCGGACAACTACGATGTCGTCGTTATCGATTGCCCTCCCCAACTTGGCTATCTCACGCTTTCAGCTCTGACCGCCGCAACCTCGATCCTCGTCACCGTCCATCCCCAGATGTTGGATGTAATGTCGATGAACCAGTTTCTGGCGATGACCTCGAATCTCCTTCGGGAAATCGAGAACGCAGGCGCCCAGTTCAAGTTCAATTGGATGCGCTACCTCGTCACTCGTTTTGAACCGAGCGATGGCCCGCAGAACCAGATGGTGGGCTATCTGCGTTCGATCTTTGGCGAAAATGTCCTCAATTTTCCGATGCTCAAGACGACCGCCGTTTCGGACGCTGGCCTGACGAATCAAACCCTCTTTGAGGTTGAGCGCGGACAGTTCACGCGCTCGACCTATGATCGGGCCTTAGAGGCGATGAACGCCGTCAACGACGAGATCGAAACTCTAATCAAAAAAGCATGGGGTAGAACCACATGAGTCGGAAGCACCTCCTTGACGTCACCACGGACGCGCCCGACAGCTCATCAGCTGCTGAACACAGAGCGGCAAAGACTCGCTCCATGCCGCTTCTCGGCGTGACCAGAAAAGAACGAGATCCAGCGACGAAGCTGACTGCAAACATCGGTAACGCGTTGCGCGAGCAAAATGATCGTCTTGGTCGTGCCGAGGAGATCGAGCGGCGTCTCGCCGAAGGTCAGGCCGTGGTTGAACTGAACGCGTCGTCAATCGAGCCGTCCTTCGTTCAGGATCGCATGCAAGGTGATATCGAAGGACTTCTTGCATCCATCCGCGAGCAAGGACAGCAGGTCCCAATCCTTGTGAGACCTCATCCCGTTAAACCCGCGCACTACCAAGTTGCCTTTGGACATCGCCGGCTGCGCGCCGTTTCGGAGCTAGGACTGCCGGTCAAGGCGGTTGTTCGAGACTTGACGGACGAGCAGTTGGTTGTCGCACAGGGTCAGGAAAACAATGAGCGCGAAGACCTCACCTTCATCGAAAAGGCACGTTTCGCACACAAGCTAAACAAGCAGTTTCCACGAGAAATCGTCATCGCGGCTATGTCAATCGATAAAAGCAACTTGTCGAAGATGCTCCTGCTTGTTGACGCCCTCCCCTCTGAATTGATCGATGCCATCGGCGCCGCTCCAGGCGTTGGACGCCCAAGTTGGCAGCAATTGGCAGAGCTGGTTGAGAAAGCATCGCCTCCGGCAGGCGCTGCGAAATATGCTGCCTCGGAGGAGGTGCAGGCGCTGCCGTCGTCGGAACGGTTCAAGGCAGTGATCGACCATCTGAAACCGCGTCGGACTGCGCGCGGGTTGCCAGACGTCCTGTCGACCCCCGATGGCGACAGGCTTGCGCAGGTCACGCAGAGCAAGAGCAAGCTAGAAATTACCATTGACAGGAAAGCCACGCCGGATTTCGCGGCTTTCGTACTCGAGCATTTGCCGGCGCTTTACCAGGAGCATCGCGCAAAGCATCAACGGAAACAGGGAGTGTAACCCGCAAAAGAAAAGAGCTCCCTCAACGTCGCCGTCGTGGAAGCCCTTCTGTCTCTGTAGCAAGAACAGAATCGCATTTCCTCGAATCCTCGTCAAGAGTCTTTGGCGCCGTTTTGGTGAGCGAATTTCCTTTGCCTGCTGAAAGGTGAGAGACAATGCAGTCGGGGAATGTAGCGACGCCGTTCGGGCGGCGGCCAATGACGCTTGCGCTCGTGCGGCGCCAGGCGGCAATGGAAATCAAGCATGGAAAAGCTGCCGATAAGTGGAAAGTGTTGAGAGACGCTTCCGCCGCGATGGAACTGCTCAAGATCCAGTCGAACAGTCTGGCTGTTCTTGACGCACTTTTGAGTTTTTATCCTGACAATGAGTTGCGTCAGGATGCACAATTGATTGTCTTCCCCTCGAATGCCCAACTGGCGCTTCGGGCGCATGCAATGGCGGGCGCAACGTTGCGGCGGCATATTGCCATTCTGGTGGAGTCGGGGTTGATCGCCCGTAAGGATAGCGCCAATGGCAAGCGCTTCGCCCGCAAGGGCGACGATGGCCAGATCGAGAATGCTTTTGGCTTCGACCTGTCGCCCCTCCTGGCGCGATCGGAAGAGTTGGCGATGTTGGCGCAAAGAGTGGCGGCCGAGAGAGCCTCGCTCAGGAAAGCCAAAGAGAGCCTTACAATTTGCCGGCGGGATGTTCGCAAACTTATTACTGCTGCAATGGTCGAGGGCGCCGACGGCGATTGGAAGACGACCGAGGACATCTACATTGCGCTCGCGAGCAGAATTCCGCGCGTTCCGACCCTTGAAGGGGTCACTAGCGTTCTCAATGAAATGGAGATGCTCCGTGAGGAAGTGCTTAATCGTTTGGAAAACCTCGAGAATGCTGAAAAAATTAGCACCAATGCTGCTCATATCGAGCAGCACATACAGAATTCAAAACCCGAATCCGTAAATGAATCTGAACCACGCTCCGAAAAGGAGCAGGGGGCAAAGGCGAGCTTGAGCCATCAGCCGAAGAATGAATCGCAAAGGGCGTTCCCCTTGGGATTGGTGCTCAAGGCGTGCCCGATGATCAGCGACTATGCACCGCGCGGCGTGGGGAGCTGGCGAGATCTGATGTCTGCCGCTGTGGTGGTTCGATCTATGCTGGGGGTAAGCCCTTCCGCCTACCAGGATGCCTGCGAGGCGCTAGGACCGGAGAATGCTGCGGTGGCAATTGCGTGCATCCTGGAAAGGGCTAACTTCATCAACTCTCCTGGAGGCTATCTGCGGGATCTAACGCGCCGAAGTGAGCGCGGTGAATTCTCGCTTGGCCCGATGATAATGGCGTTGTTGAAGGCCAACGGGCAAGGCGGTTTGAGGGCTGGGTAAGTGCGGCTGATCGTTATTCCTGCCGTTGAGGATTTCGGTTGTGGTCAGCTGACCACCAAGCTAACCCCTTGGAAAACACCAACTTTCAAAGGCGGCTTGTCGCAGGCATTGTGCCGGTTACCGTCTGGCTCCCGAGCCAAATGACGCCTCTTAGGGGAACAGTAGACCGTGATCTCAATACGAACGCGCCCAAGGTCGCGCACGAACAAGACCAGGAGCGAAGTCTTCGCACGAAATGGCAGCCGCCTTTCATCAATTCATTGGCACCGGCGCGGCAAATCGCAAGGCGGCCGGCTGTGCCGGCTAATCGCGAGTGGGCGATGGCGCCGCATGGATAGGACGCAATAGGAACAAGTACCTGCTGCCATCCGCAGCGCCGGAATCTACGGGGCTGATTCGCGGCGGCACTTCCACAACACTGGGAGAATTCATCAACCGCTATCTTGGGCGAGGTGACGCAATGAGCCACTCGACCCTATGGTCTTTTGACCAGGCAAGAATGGCATTCGAGGTGAGTTTGGTGCCGTTGTCGGAGAGATCATTGCGAGTTTCGAGCGAGGCGACGACCGGAGATCGAGGTGTCCGGGGATCGCCGCGAGGCATTCTCGCGTCGCGTCATCGACGATGTTGAGCACGCGAAACCCCCTTCCGTAAGCGAACTTGCAGGCGCGCGCGCACCGATCCTGGCCAACGCGAAGGCTCTGCCCGCTGGTCGCTGGATTTTGTTCGTGACCAAAAGCAAATGATCCAGTGGAACATTTCTCCACCGAACGACTGAGGCATATACCTATCTCGCAAGGCCCAGCCATCGGCACAGTATTTGAGTCCGTTGAAGAAGGTGATGGGTCCAGGCGGCTTGGAGGAGGCATAGCCGTTCCAGCCGCCGAGTTTGGCGATGATCCAAGCGGCCCAGGCGAGCGAAGCTTTGGGATGGGGATTGGATTGCAGCTTGGTCTTGCCCTTGAAGCGGCTTTCGAGGGCGGCGAGCGTGTTGATCTCGTGGGGACTGACTGCCAGGCTTGCCGGGTGAGGATCGCCGCCACTGCGGTCCTGCACGAGTTGGAGGACGATTGCCGCGGCCTTGGCGGCGATGGCGACGAGCTTTTCCAGCCGCGGCGCTAACTGCAATTGGCTGTCCTCGATCTTGAAGCCCTGCGTCTTCATCACCCGGAAGAACTGCTCGATCATCCAGCGCTGCTTGTACCAAGCGACGATCTGCCAGGCGTCAGTCGCACTGGAGAGCGCATGGGTGGTCAAGAGCAGCCAATGCAAGGGCTCGACACCGTCGGGTGCGTCCGGTTCGACGACCTCGACCCAACTGAGCCTAACCCCGTCGGGCAGCCCTTCTTCGCGCAGGTTTTGCGGTTGCCTGATCGTCGCCTGGCCGAAGCGCAGGCACAACGTTGCCTGCCGCGCCGGACGGTCGGCGCGCTCGCGCAGCTCGATCGTTTGGGTGTCGCAGAACCGAACTGTCTCTACGACATCACGCAGTTTAGAGCCGCCGATGAGTGCATGGTCATGCATGACGCGCGACAAAAGATCGAAGCGTTGGTCGGGCAGGTGCGCCCACATCATAAAGAAGTCGCCCTATTGCGCGACCTCGCCAATGAGCGATGGCGTTTCGGCGACCGGCGACCGGCGACCGGCGACCGGCGACCGGCGACCGGCGGCTTCGGCGGGGGGGGAGCGCCGTTGGGGTCGACCGCATCTACGGGCTCTATCGCGAAGAAGGACTTTCCGTTCGCAAGCAGAAAAGCCGGGGCGGCACGCTGTCGGCACGCGTGGCCCGATCCTGGTCGAAGCGAAGGCCAATGCCCGAAGCTCGCTGAATCTCGTTCACGACCAGTTCGCTTGCGGAAGGCGGTTTCGCGTGCTCAACTTCGTCGAAGACGTGACCCGCGAATGCCTGGCGGCGATCCCGTGCACCTCGATCTTGCGTCGTCGCGTCGCTCGCGAACTGTCGGTCCTCATCGAACGGCGCGGCAAACCGGGGATGATCGTCTCCGACAACGGCACGGAATTCACCTCGAATGCCATCCTTGCCAGGTCGAAGGATCATAGTGTCGAGTCGCACGGCATCACGCCGGGAAGCCGATGCAAAACGCTAATGTCGAGAGCTTCAACGGCCGGATGCGGGACGAGATGGTCAACCAAAGCCTGTTCCTCGGCTGCGATTATGCCCGAAGCGCCATTGCTGGGCCGACGATTACAACCACTTCCGGCCGCACTCATCGCTCGGACCAGACCCGGGCACGTGATGCAGATACCATTGCCGCAACCGGCTCCAACGCTGCGCGAGATGAAAGCTTCGCGTTTCCGCCACTTGGCGTACTCGGAGCGCGCAGGCTCTAGATGTGAGCTTTCGGGAGGTTGTCCATTCAAAGCGGATTTAGGAGACTGGAGCTATCACACCTCGAGTCGGAAGGATCGCCGCGAATGAACATTCATAAGAATGCCCGACTGACGCCGTTGCGCCGGGAACAAATGGCGCTTGCTGTTATCGAAGGGCATCTGACCCAGGCTCAGGCAGCACAGGCCTATGGCGTCGCGGCCAAGATCGTCGCCCGTTGGGTCGAGCGTTTCAAGGCCGGTGGTCGAGAGGCGATGCTCGATCGTTCCTCCCGACCTCATGCCATGCCCCGGCAGACCAGTCAGGCGCTGGCGGAGCGCATCATCACGCTTCGCCGCCAGCGCCTGACTGGCAAGCACATCGCGATCGAAACCGGTGTATCTGCAGCGACGGTGAGCCGGGTTCTCAAGCGCGCAGGCCACTCCCGCCTCAAGGATATCGAGCCGGCCGAGCCTGTGCGTCGTTATGAACGCCAGGCTCCCGGCGAGATGATTCATATCGACATCAAGAAGCTCGGCCGGTTTCATGAGGTCGGCCACCGCATCACCGGCGATCGCA
>NZ_NWTA01000043.1:0-19748 GCF_002531955.1 Rhizobium sp. M10
ACTCGGCTCTTCGTATGGCACGTCCCCTCTCCCCGTCAGAACGGGGAGAGGGCTAGGGTGAGGGGCAAAACACGCTGCATGACTTCCCCCAACCGGCCTCCAATTTTGGATGCGCCCACAGTTTCTGCAACGAAAGGTAGATTGAAGGTTCCGACTTTGCCGGTTATCGACATCCGTTCCTCAGTGTATTTGAGAATTACCTTTATTTTCAATATCTTAGCTTGTCACAAATGTTTCACGGATTTGACATAAAAGGACGGGGCTTACAGCGCTAAGAGAGTCCCGCCGATGAAAAAAGGCATGCGAGGGCCTCTCTAGAGGCCGCACTCACACAAGCCCAATACCGGGAGATTCTAATGAACACCTTCAAGCTCACCGTTGCCGCGCTCGCCGCAACCGCAGCTTTCGCTGGCGCTGCCGTCGCCCGTGACCAGATCCAGGTTGCTGGTTCGTCCACCGTCCTGCCTTACGCAAAGATCGTTGCCGAGTCCTTCGGCGAGACCTTCACCAACTTCAAGACCCCGGTCGTCGAATCCGGCGGTACGGGCGCTGGTCTGAAGGAATTCTGCAAGGGCGTCGGCGAAGACACGATCGACATTGCCAACGCTTCGCGTGCGATCAACAAGAACGAAGCCGAAGCCTGCAAGGCGGCCGGCGTGACCGACATCCAGGAAGTCAAGATCGGTTATGACGGCATCGTCTTCGCAACCGACTCCTCCAACCCCGATGTCGCCTACGTTCCGGCCGACATCTACAAGGCCCTCGCAGCCCAGGTCGTCGTCGACGGCAAGCTCGTCGCCAACCCCTACAAGAAGTGGTCGGAAGTCAACCCGAAGCTCCCGGCTGTTGACATCGCCGCCTACATCCCGGGCGAAAAGCACGGCACCCGCGAAGTCTTCGAACAGAACGTTCTCGCTGCCGGCTGCAAGGCTTCGGGCGCAACCGACGTCATCGCCAAGGAAATCTCCGACAAGGCTGCCCAGGGCAAGGCTTGCGTCGCAGTCCGCAAGGACGGCGCTGCAGTCGACATCGACGGCGACTATCCGGAAACCCTGGCACGCATCGCCGCCAACAAGACCGGCGTCGGCGTATTCGGCCTTTCCTTCTATGAAAACAACGCCGACAAGCTCAAGGTCGCAACCGTGAACGGTATCGTTCCGTCCGTCGAAACGATCGCCAACGGCACCTATCCGGTTTCCCGCCCGCTGTTCTTCTACGTCAAGAAGGCACATCTCGGCGCCGTTCCGGGCCTGAAGGAATACGTCAACTTCTTCGTATCCGACCAGATGATCGGCCCCGAAGGCCCGCTGGCCGAATACGGCCTCGTTGCCGCTCCGGATGCCGAGCGCGAAGCGATCCGCAAGGCTGTCGAAGCCGGCAAGTCCATGTAATAACTTTGCCGGCGCGGTGCTCTTTGAGCCCGCGCCGGCATTGCTTTATGCCCCTGCGTGCCGGCATGTCCGGTGCAGGGTTGAATTCCTTCTCCATGATTGGAAGCCGACGGCAGGCTGATGAAGCCGCCGGCTTTTTGGGGGCCATGGGCCTGGGGACGTAACGAATGAGCACATCCGTCATACTTCTGTGCCTTGTGGTGATCGGCGCCGCCGCCTATCTGGTCGCGCGCAGCCGTGCCTCAGCACTTGCCGGGGGCAGATCCTCCGCACTGCATTCACGGCCGGCCTATTACGGCGCCTATGCGGCGATCTGGGCCGTTCTTCCGGCCCTCATCGTTCTCTGCGTCTGGCTCTCCGTCAGCCCCGGCATCATCCAGTCCTCCGTTCGCGGTGCTTTCCCTGACGAGGTCAAGGCCCAGGCCACAGTCGAGCAGGATCTGAGCTATTCGATGGTGGCGACGGTCGCCCGCGGCCTGACGATGCTGACTTCGGATGAAACCGCGGCGGTCGCAAACGATCCGGCGGCGCTGCAGGCCAAGCTCAGCGAGAAGGGCGTGCCGCTCGCCGGCCAGCCGCAGCCGTACATGGTCACTGCCGCCAAGACGCTCAACGCCATGAGCCTGACGAGCCGCATGGCCATGACTGCGATCGTCTTCATTCTGGCCGTGGCCGGCGCCTTCTACGCGCTGCGCTCCATCGCGCCCCGCTTCCGCGCCCGTAACCGCGTCGAGCGCGTCATGCTCTGGGCGCTGCTGCTCGCCTCCTCGATCGCCATCCTGACAACGATCGGCATCGTGTTGTCGATGCTGTCGGAAGCCACGCGCTTCTTTGCCGCCGTTCCCGCCGGCGAGTTCTTCTTCGGCACCGTCTGGGATCCGCGCTTTGCCGGCGCCGGCAGCTCGTCCTTCGGCCAGTTCGGCCTGATCCCGCTGCTGCTCGGCACGCTCTATATCGGTCTGGTCGCCATGCTGGTCGCCGTGCCGGTCGGGCTCTTCGCCGCCATCTACATGGCCGAATACGCCTCGCCGAAGGTGCGCGGCATCTCCAAGCCGCTTCTTGAGGTGCTGGCCGGCATCCCGACGATCGTCTACGGCTTCTTCGCGCTCGTTACCGTCGGTCCGTTCCTGCGCGATTTCTCCGCTCAGATCAGCGGCCTGCTCTCCGGCAACTACAGCAACTTCATCCAGGCGCAGAGCGTTCTGACCGCCGGTATCGTCATGGGCATCATGCTGATCCCCTACGTCTCCTCGCTGTCGGACGACATCATCACGGCCGTGCCGCGGGCGCTGCGTGACGGTTCGCTCGGTCTCGGCGCCACCCGCTCCGAAACCATCAAGAAGGTGGTCTTGCCGGCAGCGCTTCCCGGCATCGTCGGCGCACTGCTGATGACAGCCTCGCGCGCCATCGGCGAAACCATGATCGTCGTGCTGGCCGCCGGTGTCGCCGCCCGCATCCAGATCAATCCTTTCGAGCCGATGACGACGGTGACCGTCAAGATCGTCAACCAGCTCACAGGCGACCTTGAGTTCACCTCGCCGCAGACGCTGGTTGCCTTTGCCCTCGGCATCACCCTGTTCTGCATCACGCTTTGCCTCAATATCTACGCGCTCTACATCGTGCGCAAATACCGGGAGCAGTACGAATGACGGATATTGTTTCTCCCACCGCCGGCACCGTTTCCAAGGCGCCAGCGCGCCGCGATATCGGCATCAAGCGCCGCTACGCCGCCGAGCGCCGGTTCCAGGCCTATGGCATCGCCGCCATCACCTTCGGTCTCGTCTTCCTGTTCATCCTGTTGTGGACGGTGATCGGCAAAGGCTACACCGCCTTCCAGCAGACCGCGATCACCCTGCCGATCGAATTCACCGAGAAGACGATCGACCCGGATAACAAGCGTGCGACCGATCCTTCGGTGCTGGTTGCCGCCAATTACCCGGTTCTGTTGCGCGACGCGATCGTCAAGCAGCTGAATATCAATGCCGCGAGCCGCCCTGATGTGCGCGACGCTACCGCCATGCTCTCCAAGAGCGCGCCGATCCAGCTGCGCGATATGGTCGTCGCCGATCCCTCGCTCATCGGCAAGACGGTCAATGTCTCGCTGCTCGCCGACGCCAATGTCGACAGCGCCAACAAGGGCCAGATCGATCTCTCCGTCGATGAGAAGAACCGCAAGGTCAACGACAAGCAGGTGACCTGGATGAACCAGCTGAAGGCGAGCGGCGCTCTCCACAAGCAGTTCAACACCGGCCTCTTCGTCAACGGCAATTCCAGCCGCCCGGAGGCCGCCGGCCTCGGCGTCGCCCTTGTCGGCTCGTTCTACCTGATGCTGATCGTGCTGGCGCTTTCCCTGCCGATCGGCGTTGCCGCCTCGATCTACCTCGAGGAGTTCGCGCCGAAGAACAAGCTGACGGACCTGATCGAGGTCAACATCAACAACCTCGCTGCCGTTCCCTCGATCGTCTACGGTCTGCTCGGCCTTTCCGTCTTCATCAACTTCATCGGCCTGCCGCGTTCGGCCTCGCTGGTCGGCGGCCTGGTGCTGACGCTGATGACCCTGCCGACGATCATCATCGCCACCCGCGCGGCACTGCGCGCCGTGCCGCCGTCGATCCGCGCCGCAGCGCTCGGTCTCGGCGCCTCGAAGATGCAGATGGTGTTCCACCACGTCCTGCCGCTTGCCATGCCCGGCATCCTCACCGGCACGATCATCGGCCTGGCGCATGCGCTCGGCGAAACCGCGCCGCTGCTCCTGATCGGCATGGTCGCCTTCGTCGCCAACGCGCCGACCACGCCGCTCGAACCCTCGACGGCCCTGCCGGTGCAGGTCTATATGTGGGCGAACGAGGCCGAGCGTGCCTTCGTGGAGCGTACTTCGGGTGCCATCATCGTCCTGCTCCTGTTCCTGATCGTCATGAACATGGGCGCCATCCTCTTGCGTCGTCGCTTCGAGCGCCGCTGGTAAACGGAGTTAAACATCATGAACATGTTGACGGAAGCTGCAGTTGAAAAGGCGCTGGATCAGAAGATGAGCAACGTCCCGTATAAGATGATCGGACAGGATGTCTCGGTTTACTACGGCGAGAAGCGCGCGCTTTTCGATGTGAACCTGAACATCCGCGAAAACACCGTAACCGCCCTGATCGGCCCTTCGGGCTGCGGCAAGTCGACCTTCCTGCGAAGCCTCAACCGCATGAACGACACGATCGAGGGCTGCCGCGTCACCGGCAAGATCACCCTCGACAGCGACGATATCTATGATCCCGATATCGACGTCGTCGAACTTCGCGCCCGCGTCGGCATGGTCTTCCAGAAGCCGAACCCGTTCCCGAAGACGATCTATGAAAACGTCTCCTACGGCCCGCGCATCCATGGACTGGCCAAGTCGAAGGCCGATCTCGATCAGATCGTCGAGTCCAGCCTGCAGCGCGCCGGCCTCTGGAACGAGGTCAAGGACCGCGTCCACGAGTCCGGCACCGGCCTCTCCGGCGGCCAGCAGCAGCGCCTGTGCATCGCCCGCGCCGTCGCCGTCAGCCCTGAGGTCATCCTGATGGACGAACCCTGCTCGGCGCTCGACCCGATCGCCACCGCCAAGGTCGAGGAGCTGATCCACGAGCTGCGCGAGAACTACACGATCGTCATCGTCACCCACTCCATGCAGCAGGCCGCGCGCGTGTCGCAGCGCACCGCCATGTTCCACCTCGGCAACCTCGTCGAGGAGAACGACACCGACAAGATGTTCACCAACCCGGACGATCCGCGCACCCAGGACTACATCATGGGTCGCTTCGGCTGATTGCGGCAATCCGAAGCCTTCCCGTTATTCGAGGACAAAGCCCCATGGCATCGACACATATTTATACTGCCTATGATGATGATCTGAAGTTCCTCTCCAGGCGGATTTCCGAAATGGGCGGCCTGGCCGAGCAGATGGTCGCCGAATCCGTCCGCGCCCTGGTCAACGGCGACACCGCGCTGGCGCAGAAGGTCATTTCTGACGACGTGATCCTCGATCACACCGAACGCGAAATCGGCGACAAGGCGATCGTCACCATCGCCCGCCGTCAGCCGATGGCCTCGGACCTGCGCGAAATCATGGGTTCGATCCGCATCGCCGCCGATCTCGAACGCGTCGGCGACCTCGGCAAGAACACCGCCAAGCGCGTCATCGCCGTGCAGAGCACCGGCGTTCCGCGCAAGCTCGCCCGCGGTCTCGAGCACCTGTCCGAGCTGGCGCTCGTCCAGCTCAAGGAAGTGCTCGACGTCTATACCACGCGCGCCGCCGACAAGGCGACCGCCATCCGCGAGCGCGACAACGAGATCGACGCGATGTACACGTCGCTGTTCCGCGAACTCCTGACCTATATGATGGAAGATCCGCGCAACATCACGAGCTGCACGCATCTTCTTTTCTGCGCCAAGAACATCGAGCGCATCGGCGATCACGCCACCAATATCGCTGAGACGATCTACTACATGGCAACCGGCGCCCAGCCGGAAGGCGACCGTCCGAAGGACGACAGCGCCAACACCGTCGGTGCCGCCACGGAATAACCGTGCCGGACCAGCCCATTGCGTGCGCGCCCGCCCGGGCGCGCAAAGAGGTCGCAGCCAATTTCTGATTTTGCGCGGGATCCCTTGCTTAAATCGCCCCCGGTTTAAGGATCGTGCGTGAGGAGACGGACACGCATGATCCCGAGAGTTGCAGTTGTTGAAGACGAAGAGGCCCTCAGCGTGCTTCTCCGTTATAATCTCGAGGCGGAAGGCTTCGAAGTCGATACCATCCTGCGCGGCGACGAGGCCGAAATCAGGCTTCAGGAGCGAACGCCGGATCTTCTTATCCTCGACTGGATGCTGCCCGGCGTCTCCGGCATCGAACTCTGCCGGCGCCTGCGCATGCGGCCGGAAACCGAACGGCTGCCGATCATCATGCTGACGGCGCGCGGCGAGGAGAGCGAACGTGTCCGCGGGCTGTCCACCGGTGCCGACGATTACGTCGTCAAGCCGTTCTCGACCCCCGAACTCGTTGCCCGCGTCAAGGCCATGCTGCGCCGCGCCCGCCCGGAAGTGCTGTCGTCAGTGCTCAAATGCGGTGATATCGAGCTCGATCGCGAAACCCACCGCGTCCATCGCAAGAGCCGCGAAGTCCGCCTCGGCCCGACCGAATTCCGCCTTCTGGAATTCCTGATGTCGTCGCCGGGCCGCGTCTTCTCCCGCTCGCAGCTGCTCGACGGCGTCTGGGGCCACGATATCTATGTCGACGAACGCACCGTCGACGTCCATGTCGGCCGCCTGCGCAAGGCGCTGAACTTCTCCAACATGCAGGACGTCATCCGCACCGTCCGCGGCGCCGGTTATTCGATGGAAGCCTGAGGGGTTTCTGACAAAGTCGAGCAAGCTCCGCCCCTCACCCTAGCCCTCTCCCCGTAAACGGGGCGAGGGGACGTGCCCTGCGAGAGGTGGGTAAGGACCGAGAGGTTGCGGCATATCCCCTTCGCCCCGCGCGCGGGGAGAAGGTGCCGGCAGGCGGATGAGGGGCAGTCACACCCAACACACTCACACAAAAAAACGGGCCTTCCAGCCCGTTTTCGCATTTCCAGCAATGGTTTGCCCGCTCAGCTGACCCGCGCTGCCGCCCGGCGGCGCTCGTTGACCGGCTGATAGGCAAGCTTCTGATGATAGCTGCAATAGGGCGAATTGTCCGGGGATTCGCAGCCGCAGAAGTGGAAGTCGTCCTTCAGCGGATCGCCGACCGGCCATTTGCAGGTGCGTTCGGTCAGTTCCGTCAGGCCGAGGCGGCGGGAAATCGGCACGACCACATTGCCCTTCGGAACATATTCCATTTCCTCGACGGCATCGATCTCGATCTCTTCCTTCAGCATCGTTGCGCCCTGCTGGCGGGTCACGGTGCGGGTGGTGATCCGGGAGGCGTAGTTCGGCGCGCGCGGCGCCGATGTCTGGCGCTTCGGCGTGCGCGCCGCGGCGGCTGTGCCGCCGGCCTTGGCGCGGCCCGGCAGGCTCAGTCGGTGCACCTTGCCGATAACGGCGTTTCGGCTCACGCCGCCAAGTTGTGCCGCGATCTGGCTGGCGCTCAGCCCTTCGGACCACAGCTTCTTGAGTTTCTCGACCCGCTCGTCTGTCCAGTTCATGCCCTGTCTCCACCTTTTGCGTTGGTGATGGCAGAATCCCTCACCGTTGTCCCGGAAGCCTCCGAAACAAGAAACGCTTGATCAATTTTGGTGACTAGTTCCGCCGCATGCAGTCTAGTAATTGAACTTTAACCTAGTGTGAGGCTGACTCCGTGACAAGAGTCGCGGGAATCCGGATGAATCGAATTCCGAGTTTTCCCCAACTTGCTGCCTCTGCGTGTCATTTCTGCAATAATGCCTGTTGAAGGCTGAAAATGCCGCTGTACAAGCTTGCTGCATCCGCTAAGGGCGCAGTTTTGTTGACATTGCAGCGCGAAAAGGAAATAGTACCGATCGCCGCCGAAAGGCGGCATTTTTGATTTTTCGGGCCTGGTTTTCTTAGCCGGAGTCCGGTGATTGACAACGCTGATCGGGAGACCCGCGCCATGGCCGAAGCCGCGCCGCTTTATGACACCTATTCTCGTGCCCCGCTGCGGTTCGAGCGAGGCGAGGGCGTATGGCTGATCACCGAAAGCGGCGAGCGTTATCTCGATTTCGGCGCCGGCGTCGCCGTCACCTCCGTCGGCCACGGCAATCCGCATGTGGTCGCCGCCTTGAAGGAGCAGGCCGACAAGGTCTGGCACCTCTCCAACATCTATGAGATTCCCGGCCAGGAGCGGCTGGCCAAACGGCTGACGGACGCCACCTTCGCCGACAAGGTGTTCTTCACCAATTCCGGTGCCGAGGCGCTCGAATGCGCGATCAAGACGGCGCGCCGCTATCAGTTTTCCAAGGGCCGTCCCGAGCGCTTCCATGTCATCACCTTCGAAGGCGCCTTCCATGGGCGCACGCTTGCGACGATCGCCGCCGGCGGCCAGGAGAAATATCTCGAAGGCTTCGGCCCCAAGACGCCGGGTTTCGATCAGGTGCCGTTCGGCGATATCGAAGCGGTGCGCGCCGCCATCACCGATGCGACGGCGGCAATCCTCATCGAACCGGTGCAGGGCGAGGGCGGCGTGCGCCCCGCCACGGCCGAGTTCATGAAGGCGCTGCGCCAGATCTGCGACGAGAAAGGCCTGCTGCTGATCCTCGACGAGGTCCAGACCGGGGTTGGCCGCACCGGCAAGCTCTTCGCCCATGAATGGTCGGGCATCACACCCGACATCATGGCTGTCGCCAAGGGCATCGGCGGCGGCTTCCCGCTCGGCGCCTGCCTTGCCACCGCAGAGGCCGCCTCCGGCATGAAGGCCGGCACCCATGGTTCGACCTATGGCGGCAATCCGCTGGCCATGGCCGTCGGAGGCGCCGTGCTCGATGTCATTCTCGCCGACGGCTTCCTGGAACATGTGCGCGACGTCGCGCTGGTCTTCCGTCAGGGGCTGGCTTCGCTGAAGGACCGTTATCCCGATGTGATCGAGGATATCAGGGGCGAGGGCCTGCTGCTCGGCGTCAAGGCGGCCGTCCCCTCGGCCGAACTGCTGCAGGCGATCCGCGCGGCGCATCTGCTCGGCGTGCCGGCCGGCGACAACGTCATCCGCCTTCTTCCGCCGCTCGTCGTCACCGCCGAGGAAGCCCGCGAGGGTCTCGCCCGCCTCGAGCGCGCCGCCGAGAGCATCCGCGCCTCCAAGGTCAAGAAGACGGCTTGAAGGGATTGCCGCCTCCGGGCGCACGACAGGTAAGAACATGGCTCCTAAACATTTCCTCGATCTTTCGGCCGTCACATCCGCCGACCTCAGAACCATCATGAACGATGCGCTTTCCCGCAAGCAGGCCTTCAAGGCAGGCCAGGGCGACAAGCCGCTCGCCGGCAAGATGCTGGCGATGATCTTTGAAAAGCCGTCGACGCGCACCCGTGTCTCCTTCGACGTCGGCATGCGCCAGCTCGGCGGCGAAACGCTGTTTTTGTCCGGCACCGAAATGCAGCTCGGCCGCGCCGAGACGATCGGCGACACCGCCAAGGTGCTGTCGCGTTATGTCGATGCGATCATGATCCGCACCACCGAGCACTCGCGCCTGCTGGAGCTTGCCGAGCATGCGACCGTGCCCGTGATCAACGCGCTGACGGACGATACCCATCCTTGCCAGATCATGGCCGACATCATGACCTTCGAGGAGCATCGTGGCCCGATCAAGGGCAAGACCATCGCCTGGACAGGCGACGGCAACAACGTGCTGCATTCGCTGGTCGAGGGGGCGGCGCGTTTCGGCTACCGCATGAACATGGCCGTACCCCTTGGTTCGGAGCCCAAGGATCACTATCTGAACTGGGCCCGCAATGAGGGCGCCGAAATCATGCTCTGCCATGATGCCGACCGTGCTGTCGAAGGCGTCGATTGCGTGGTGACCGATACCTGGGTCTCCATGAATCAGGAACATCGGGCCCGGGGTCACAACGTCTTTCAGCCTTATCAGGTCAATGCGGCCTTGATGGCCAAGGCCGGCAGCGATGCATTGTTCATGCATTGCCTGCCTGCCCATCGCGGCGAGGAAGTGACGGATGAGGTGATCGACGGCCCGCAATCCGTGGTCTTCGATGAAGCGGAAAACCGTCTTCATGCGCAGAAGTCGATTCTTGCTTGGTGCCTGGGCGCGATCTGAACCATAATCGGACGCCGCGTGTGAAAACGCGCGGCCGCGCGAGCGAAGGGCACCCTTGCTCTTCGCTTGAAAACTAGGAGTGAAAGCCATGGCAGAAGCTGCAGCCGCCCTCGGCCAGTTCGATTTCGCCGGCGATGACCATGTCGTCCCTTTCCAGGTGGAGGGTCTGGATGTGCGCGGCCGCGCCGTCCAGCTCGGCCCGATGCTCGATGCGATCCTCGAGCGCCATCATTATCCCGCGCCCGTCGCCCGTCTGCTGGCCGAAGTCGTCGTGCTGACGGTGCTGCTCGGCACCTCGCTGAAATTCGACGGCAAGTTCACGGTGCAGACCAAGGGCGATGGCCCGGTCGATCTTCTCGTCGCCGATTTCTCGACGCCGGAAAATGTCCGCGCCTATGCCCGTTTCGATCAGGCGCTGCTTGCCAAGGCGGTTGAAGCGGGCGAAACCGAGCCGGAACAGCTGCTCGGCAACGGGGTGCTCGCCTTCACCATCGACCAGGGCAAGTTCGCGCAGCCCTATCAGGGCATTGTCGCGCTTGACGGCACCTCGCTCGAGGAGATTGCCGGTGTCTATTTTCGCCAGTCGGAACAGATCCCGACGCGCGTGCGCCTTGCTGCGGCTGAGCTCTTCGATCGCGACGATGCCGGCAAGCCGCGCCATCGCTGGCGGGCCGGCGGCCTCGTCGCCCAGTTCCTGCCGGAGGCGCCTGAGCGCATGCGCCACCCGGATCTCCACGGCGGCGACGGCGATAATGGCGACCGCCCGCATGGCGAGGACGACGCCTGGGTCGAAGCCCGCTCACTGGTCGAGACGATCGATGCCGACGAGTTGACCGACCCGCTTGTCGGCACCGAGCGGCTGTTGTTCCGGCTGTTCCACGAGCGCGGCGTGCGCGTCTACGAACCGCGCGCCGTCTTCGACCGCTGCAGCTGTTCGCGCGACAAGATCAAGGGCGTGCTGAAGGGCTTTTCGGCCGAGGAGATCGAGGAAAGCCAGGAAAACGGCGAAATATCCGTCACCTGCGAATTCTGCTCGACCACCTATCGTTTCGAACCGACGGAGCTTCAGCCGGCTGAGTAGTTGACACCACTGCTGTCCGGTTGCGCGCATGACTGCCCCTCACCCTAACCCTCTCCCCGTAAAAACGGGGCGAGGGGACCTGCCCTGCGAGAGCGAGGAGGGGAACGGAGAGCTTGCGGCATGCTCCCTTCGCCCCGTTTACGGGGAGAAGGTGGCGGCAGCCGGATGAGGGGCCGGTGTCGGCAATCTCCTGGGTCGAGGTGTCGTGCCGCCTGTGGTGTTACACGTCAGTTAAGCACGCGCAGCAGCCCCGGTGAATCCAGCGAGAAGGCGGGGATGTCGACGTCGAACAGTTCGCCTTCGTCGGTTTCCATCTGGTAATGGCCGAACATCAGCCCGGAGGGCGTATCGAGCGGGCAGCCGGAGGAATATTCATAGGTGTCGCCGGGGCTGAGCCGCGGCTGTTCGCCGACGACGCCGGGGCCGGTCACCTCGTCCACCACGCCGTTCTGGTCGGTGATGTTCCAGTAGCGGTTGATGAGGCGAACGGCGACGCCGGAATTGTTGCTGATGACAATCCGGTAACCCCAGACATAGCGATCGTCTTCCGGATCGGATTGCTCCTCCAGATAGAATGGTTCGACGACGACTTCGATATCTCTAGTGAGGGCGCGATACATGCCTTGCACCTTAGTCAAGATATGTTACCCGTATCTTATAAGAAGGCCCTATCCGTCAAGAAACGGAACGTTGATCGGCGATGAAACAGCCGTGATCGCATGGTTTTCGATCGTTAAGCCTAATTGTCGGTATTATTCTACTTGGCAGAGCCGGGGCGGCCGAACCCGGAGGCTCGGCCGCCAATGCCGTCGATCAGGCCGAGACCTTGGTAAGCGCCTTGGCGAAATCCTCGATCAGGTCGTCCGTATCCTCGATGCCGGCGGAAAGGCGGACGGTGCCCGGCGAGATGCCGAGTTCGGCGCGCGCCTCTTCCGTCAGGTTCTTGTGGGTCGTCGTCGCCGGATGGGTGATCAGGCTCTTGCTGTCGCCGAGATTGTTGGAGATCTTGATGATCTCGAGCGCGTTCTGCAGCGCGAAGGCCGCCTCCTTGCCGCCCTTCAGCTCGAAGGCGACGAGGGTCGAGCCGCCGGTCATCTGCCTGGCGATGATGTCGGCCTGCGGATGGTCCTTGCGGCCGGGATAGATCACCTTGGCGACTTTGTTCTGCTCGGCCAGGAAATCGGCGATCTTCGCGGCATTCTGCGTCTGCTGACGCACGCGCAGCGGCAGCGTCTCGATGCCCTTCAGCAGCGTCCAGGCGTTGAACGGCGACATGGCCGGGCCGGTATGGCGGAAATAGTCGTGCAGGTTCTCGTCGATCCAGGCCTTGTCGGCCAGCACGACGCCACCGAGGCACCGGCCCTGGCCGTCGATATGCTTGGTGGCGGAATAGACGACGATATGGGCGCCGAGTTCCAACGGCTTCTGGAAGAGCGGCGTGGCGAAGACGTTGTCGACCACCACCTTGGCGCCGACCTGGTTGGCGAGTTTTGCCACACCGGCGATATCGACGATCTCGAGCGTCGGGTTGGTCGGGCTTTCCAGGAAGAACACCTTGGTGTTCGGCCGGATTGCCTCTTCCCAGTTCTTGAGGTCGCGGCCGTCGACCAGCGTGCATTCGATGCCGTATTTCGGCGCCAGCGTTTCCACCACCCAGCGGCAGGAGCCGAAGAGGGCGCGCGCGGCAACGATATGGTCGCCCGCCTTGACCTGGCAGAGGATCGCGGCGCTGACGGCCGCCATGCCGGAGGCGGTGGCGCGGGCGTCTTCGGCACCTTCGAGCATGCACATGCGCTTTTCGAACATGTCGTTGGTCGGGCTGCCGTAGCGAGCGTAGATATAGCCGTCGGTCTCGCCCTTGAAGCGGGCTTCGGCCGCCTCGGACGTGTCGTAGACGAAACCCTGCGTGAGATAGATTGCCTCGGACGTTTCGCCATATTGCGAACGCAGCGTGCCGCCATGGACGAGTTGGGTTGCCGGGCGCCAGGTCTTGCTCATGCCATCACCTTCACATAACAAAAAAACCGGCCGCAAAAGCAGACCGGTTTCATAACCCGGTCTTTTTAGCCACTTGTTTAACGTGGCTGCAAGCCGACCGGCCAAATCACCACGGGATAATTCTGCAATACTGCTGTTAGCTGCTTGCGTCAATTCCCCGTATTTGGTTTTGTCGGCGCAAAAGATGGATGGGGCATGATGGCTCGCGAAACTGGAATTCTGGCGGACCGCGCGATCGCAGCGCTGTTTGAAACGGGGCGTCTTAACTCCGAGCGGGAGCTGGACCGCGATCAGATCCAGCCGGCAAGCCTCGACCTGCGCTTAGGGAGCAAGGCCTTTCGCGTGCGCGCCAGTTTCATGCCGGGGCCTTCGCATCTGGTGTCGGACAAGCTCGATCGCCTCAGCCTGCATGTGATCGATCTGTCCCAAGGCGCGGTGCTCGAGACCGGCTGTGTCTACATCGTGCCGCTGATGGAGAGCTTGGCGCTGCCGGCCGACATGTCGGCCTCGGCCAATCCGAAAAGCTCGACCGGCAGGCTCGATATTTTCACCCGCGTCATCACCGATTACGCCCAGGAATTCGACAAGATTCCACCGGGCTATTCCGGCCCGCTCTATCTCGAAATCAGCCCGCGCACCTTCCCGATCGTCGTGCGCCGCGGCTCGCGCCTGTCGCAGATCCGCTTCCGCGTCGGCCAGTCCCTGCTCGGCGAGCCGGAACTCTTGAAGCTGCATGAAAGCGAGACGCTCGTCGCCAGCAAGCAGCCGAACGTATCGGGCGGCGGCATCGCGCTGTCGATCGATCTCAGCGGCGACAAGGACGGCCTGATCGGCTATCGCGGCAAGCACCACACCGCCGTCGTCGATGTCGACGAGAAGGACCAGCACGACATCTTCGATTTCTGGGAGCCGCTCTATAGCCGCGGCCGCAACGAGCTGATCCTCGATCCCGACGAATTCTATATCCTCGTCTCGCGCGAGGCCGTGCATGTGCCGCCGGATTATGCCGCCGAGATGACCCCGTTCGATCCGCTGGTCGGCGAATTCCGCGTCCACTACGCCGGCTTCTTCGATCCGGGCTTCGGCCATGCCCCGGCCGGCGGCCGCGGCAGCCGCGCCGTGCTCGAAGTGCGCAGCCACGAAGTGCCGTTCATCCTCGAAGACGGCCAGATCGTCGGCCGCCTGGTCTACGAGCACATGCAGGAAAAGCCCGCCAGCCTCTACGGCTCCGGCCTCGGCTCCAACTACCAGGCCCAGGGCCTCAAACTCTCGAAACACTTCCGCATCTGAGGCGCCGCGCCAACCCGACTTGACAGCGGCCCCCATCTGTTGGAAATCTCAGCGCATCGCGGGTGTAGCTCAATGGTAGAGCAGCAGCTTCCCAAGCTGAATACGAGGGTTCGATTCCCTTCACCCGCTCCAGTTTCTCCAATCCATCCTTATCCGACAACGCGCCGCACGCTGACGTGAGGCGCCTGAGATTTCCGCCTGCGGGTTTCCCGAGGACCTTCTCCGTAAACCGATCTGTAAAGCGCAGAAAAACGGCCGGCGTGGAAAAATCCCCACTTCAGACAAATCTCCTGGATGCTTTGTTGGTTCGATCGATCCAGAAGGTCTTTTCGAGCTGCCCGCAATCTTAGAGTTCTCAGATAACTGCCCGGTGTGGCTCCCTTGAAAGCCCGGAAGCCGGTTTCCAGGGTGCGAACTGAGACATTGGCGGATTGGGCGATCGACGACAGCGTGATCGGCTTGTCGATATTCGCATGCATGAAATCCACAGCCCGACGCACGTGTCGCGGAGCGGGGGCAAATATATTCGGCTCAAGTCGCAGAGAGTAGCGATGGGGCACTGACCGGATCAGCACATGAGCGAGTGCCTGGGTGAGATTGACCATCGCTATCGGCGAATGAAGCAAGCATGCTTCTCCAAGCATGCCGCAGATTATGGTCTCGACAAGATTTTTGATGAAATGTCCTGAGGGGCTGGATCCATCGATCACCGGCGACAGATCTAGCGATCCGACAAGAGGGGCTTCAAACACTTCGCCGAACGTCCGGCGAATCTGATGCCAATCCAAAAAGAGCTTCTGTGATCGATGGAGCGCTCCCCGCACGAGAAAGCGATCCGCCTCGCGGCTTTGCCCAATCAGCATCTGGCCCGGTGCCGCTGTTGTCGTGATCTGCCGCCGCGTCATGCCGGAGATGCCGTGTTGCGGCAGATGAATGGTAAGCCATTCCGGTGTATCGGAGGTGGCCCAGAGGTCCCACTCGCCATTGCATGCGAGATCGACAGCTGTCATCGGCCCGTGAGAACGGGCATCGGCGGACCAACTGAAGTCCTCAACCGTACGAGCCGGCGATGCGTCAAAGTGGGCGGCTCCCAGAAATGTTTCCAACATTCCGTCGAAGTCTGCGCCGGCCATTCGTGGGGTGAATGCGGTGTTATGAAGCATGCGAGCCTGTTCAATTCGCGCGTGAGAGCGGCAAGACCGCGCTCTGCGAGATGAAAAAGACGCCCGATTGGGGGCGAGGTCTCATTCGTTTTCTGTGCCGCCAGCGATGTGCTTGACTGCATCGGCAGCGGTCTCAAGCAGACGCTCCGCCATGGCCTGATCGGTCATGATGCGAGAGATGGTCACGGCGCCCACCATGAGGGAGAGGACGACCATGGCTTTGTCATAAGGTGTCGTGCCATCCGATGCCGGGATCATTTCGTCGAGAATCTGAAGGTGGGCTTCTATCCCCTTCTGAAATGGTGCTCGTACCGCTTCACTCTGACGCGCCGCGTCGGATCCGAGCGCGGCCAAGGGGCAGCCATCGCCTTTCTCTTCCTGGTGCCCGGTCGAGAGATACATGCCGACAACCGCTCCGAAGGGATCGGCGCTTCCGTCGGCAACCCTCGACCACCGGCGAACGGCGCTCTCCATCGCTCGTCCGGATGCCAGCGCTGCAAGATCGTCTTTTGATTCGAACTGCTTGTAGAATCCGCCTTGGGTGAGGCCGGCACCTTTCATCAGATCTTTCAGCCCGATGCCGTCGAAGCCATGCTCCCGGAAGAGCCGGCTTGCGACATTGATCACCGTTTCACGATTGGCCTCGGCCTGAGCGCGACTGACTCTCATAGCGATCTCCAATTAGATTTCATTTGACATCTATATCTCAATTAGAATTAGATCGCAATGAATAGCTGCGCTCGTCAAGAAGGGTTACCGACATGAACCGCAAGATTCCCCTCGCCTCTCTCGGCCTCCTGGCGGCTGCCGGCGCCACGGCGGTTGTTCTTGTCCGGGAGTCCTTGGAAGGAAGCGCGCAAGGGAGCTTCATCCCATGAAGATCGGAATCATCGGCGCTGGAAGTATCGGCGCGACTCTGGCGAGAAAACTTGCCGCCGGCGGCCATGAGGTCAAGCTTGCCAATTCAAAGGCGCCGGACACGATCCGCGACCTTGCCGGCGATATCGGAGCTTCCGCCGTTGCGAAGGAAGAAGCCGTTCGGGGCGTGAAGGTGGTCGTACTTTCGATCCCGTTCGCAAACTACCGCGATCTCGCTGGGCTCTTCAATGGCGTGCCTGAAGACGTCGTGGTGATCGATACGTCAAACTATTATCCGTTTCGCGACGGTGCGATCGCCGACGTCGATGGCGGCATGCCCGAAAGCGTTTGGGTGAGCGGGCAAATCGGCAGGCCCGTCGTCAAGGCTTGGAACGCCGTGCTGGCGGCGACGCTGGCGGAGAAGGGGCGGTCCGACGGCACGGATGGACGCATCGCCATTCCGGTTGCAGGTGATGCTCCGGAAGCAAAGGCGATTGCCATAGAGCTGGTTGAGGCCACCGGTTTCGATGCGCTGGATGCTGGAGGGCTGGCAGCGTCCTGGCGTCAACAGCCCGGCACCCCCGCCTATTGCACCGAGCTTGCGGCAAATGAGCTGAAAGAAGCGCTGCAATCGGCGGATCAATCCCGCGCAGCCGATAATCGCGACGCCCTGATCAAGGAATTCTTCGCGGCAGGCACGAGCCTGACCCATGACGAAATGGTCGCTCGAAACCGAGCGGGGACTGCCGCCCCGAAATCCTGAGCCGTTCAGGCTTATGTTACTCCAGCCGAAATGTCGGCGGGCCTTCGGGCTTGGCGTCATGCCGCCGAGCGTTTGGAGGCGCGATCATCGAAAAAAATCCCGTAAAGCAAAAAGTACTTGATTTTATATTTCGATTGGCATCTAAAGCGATTATAGATGTCGGTCGAAATCTTACGTGCTTGGGTGGCAGGCTCTGAGAAGCTGTCCGTGGCGACACGGGTGAAAAGTTCCGACCCTTCTATTGAAGCACGTAGTCAACCACGCGCGCCAAACCCAGGAGCATGCATGTCCAAAAATAGAGTTGTGGTAATCACCGGAGCATCTTCCGGAATAGGCGAAGCGTCAGCCCGCCTTCTTGCACAAAACGGCTTCCAGGTCTTTGGAGGCGTACGTAACCCGCAGCGCGCCAATGCCATTCCCGGCGTGCGCTATGGGACTGTCGATGTGACCGATGACGCCTCGGTCTCCAATTTTGTTGAATGGGTTTTGTCCGAAGCGGGCAAGATCGACATCCTGATCAACAATGCCGGCGTTTCGCTGGTCGGCCCTGTCGAAAACACCTCGCCCTCCGAAGCCCAAGCGGTATTCGATACCAACGTTTTCGGGCCTTTGCGCATGATCCGCGCTGCTTTGCCCTCCATGCGCGCCGCCCGGAGCGGGCTCATCATCAATATCAGTTCGGTCCTGGGCTTCCTGCCTGCACCGTTCATGGGAATATATGCCAGCAGCAAGCATGCACTCGAAGGACTGTCGGAGTCGCTGGATCATGAGATTCGCGAGTTCAACGTGCGCGTGGTGCTCCTTGAGCCGACCTTCACGAACACCAGGCTCGACGTAAACGCGGCACAAACCGCAGCACCCCTGGGTGCTTACGCGACACAGGCCGATGCGACCGTCAAGGCGGTACAGGCCCAGATCAGAACCGCGCCGTCTGCGCTTGCAGTCGCAGAGAAAATCCTGGCCGCAATCAACGGTCCATACCGAATGCGCCAACCGGCCGGAGGCCAGGCAACGCTGCTCAGCCGGCTACGCAGGTTCATGCCGGCAAGCGCGGTCGACAGCAGTCTGCGAAAGACATTCGGCTTCGGCAAACGAAGCGCCTCCTGAATTTCGCTTAAACTTTCAGACGTCGTCGGTTTCAACGGTATCATCAGGGTTCCCGCGGGGTCGCCGACGTCATCTATCTCTTGACCCAAGGCCGCATTTGAGCGCTCGAGGGTAAAGCCATCCCAACCCAGACCTAATCCCCAAAGAACCGGATCGGCTTGTATCGCCGATGCGCGATGATCAGGCTTCTGTCGGGCTGGATGATGTAGGTTTCTTCCACCTGCCGGCCGTACTGGTCGATGAAATCATGCGGAAAGGCCGAACCAGCGGGCGATTTGGTGAGCTTGCTGCGCGGTTGGCCATTGTAGGTGATGCTTCCGGGGATGGGTTCGAGGCCCGGTCCGCTGTAGCTGACGGTGCTGCATCCCGCGAGAACGAGTGTGCCGACGAGGCCGATAATTGCAGGTTTCATATCCATCCCTCCGTGAATGACATCACTCTACGCCTTAGCGGAGAGCGCGCACCACACAAATGCCCATGCCGCTCTTCAATCCTTCGGGAAGCGTCGTCGGGGACGCCGGACCGAGCGGTCGGCTGCCAGCTATTGAGATTAGGGCGAAAATCCCGCTCCACCAGGCGTGTGGCAACGCATCTATTGCCGAAACCGAAGCCGCCTGCTAGGTCGGTTTCGTCGAAAAAGGCAGGATCGGTTGAGGTAAGCCCGGTCCCTTGCGTCAAAGCGTCAAAGCGCTCTGACAAAGCTCTGCTCCGTGCCCCAGGGCGCGAGAACCCGCGACGTGATCCGCATGGACATGCGGGATCCCGGCGGCGTGCGGAGACGGCAAACGGCAGTCCCGGGATTTTTTTGAACGGAGACTGTCATGCGCCTGAACCATCTCGATTTTCACGTACCCGATATTGCTGAGACGGCGGATTTCTTCATCCGCCATTTCGGCCTGAAGCTGAAGGATATGCGCGGCAACAACGGCCTTGCGATCCTGGAGGACGACGCCGGCCTCGAGATCGTCTTGAGCCACGCCATAGCCAAGCTCGGCACCGCCGACCAGGTCGAACTGCAGCGCCAGACCTATCATATCGGCTTCATCCTGCCCGAAAGGGTTGATGTCGATGCCGTCCATGCCGGGCTTGCTGCCGCCGGTGCTATCCTCTCCGGCCCGCCGGCCGCCATGCGCGGTGGCTGGCTGTTTTATTGCGCGGCGCCGGGGAATATCCTCGTCGAGGTTGGTTGGCGGCCGGGTTAGAGGCCGGTAAAGGCGGCGTGGGGGAGCCGCAACCTCGCGATTCCCTCTTCTCCCCAGCGGGGGTCCGAAGGACGGGCGAGACCCGTGGCTCGCCCAGGCTGGTGCCCGTAGGGCGGATGAGAATCTGTGTTGGTTGTCAAGGTGGATTTGGGGTCCAGAGTCGATCCTG